>JAZNYB010000048.1:0-11176 GCA_045594185.1 Faecousia sp.
CAATCTCCGTCAAGAAATACACTATTCGGTAAATCCTGTTTGAGCTGTTGGCACACAGTTGTTTTTCCAACTCCCATAGTGCCACCAATCATATATAAAGTTTTCATCATTCACACCTACAAATTCTTATTTATCGAACTGATTGTATCACAAAATTATGAAATTTTCCACTTTATCCGAAGAAATACTGCTCAAGGTCTGTCGATTTTCCCTCGGCATCAACGACCCACCGCCAGGTTCGCAGGCACTCATTGCAGTGAGCTAAATAAGTTTCCTATAATACACAAGGTGGCACATAGACCTGAACTAATTAACATTAAATGTACCGAGGATACGATTATACTTTGTGGCTTGGCTACGATTGATGTGCTTAACAAATATCAAGACGATGATCTAATTCTATCACCTGTCTTGCGAAGGAGAGGAACCAAAACAGGATTTTATGGTTTTGAGCATCTTCTGAAAATTGAATCTATAACTGACATTGATTATGTACTAAATGATAGAAAAAAAGCAAAAGCAAAAACTTGGTTCAAATGACACAAGAAACAGCCCCTACTACTCAAGCGGTAGTAAGGGCTGTTTTTCACGCTGAAACTATTCTCTTGGACAATGAAACTTTTCTCCCACAATGAAACTAATCTCGGTCACAATGAAATTATTCTTTTATGCCCATAGCAGAAAAGCCTTGTGCTACGGGCGTTTTCGATAAAAAGAAAAGAACGAAAGTTGCAATACCAATGGTATCATAACTTTCGTTCTTATTTGGTGGAGGCGAGGGGAATCGAACCCCTGTCCGAAAGCAACTTGACAAGAACCTCTCCGGGCGCAGTTTGTTATTTACATTCCCTCATCCCGGCGGGAACAAACACCCTACGGGATTTAGTAGCTTCATGATGCATGGTATGGGCAAAGCTTACCATACGCACGGTCTCCACTCAGATCACACCCGAGCCCGGCTCGTGGACCTTCCGGGGCGGATGGGCGCCTAATTAGGCAGCCAGAGCAACGTCAGAGTTGTCAGTTAATTTTAAGAAGTACCCGTTTTATCGTGGTCAGGTGCCACGGCCCGCTATTCCAGCCTCACTACCCCCGTCGAAACCAGTACGCCCCCATATAAGGGAAGGGATCATTGGCTGCTTTCCGGGGTGCGGAGAACACCCCGGATATTTGTTTTTTAGAATCTGCCGTAGGGATCGGGGAGCTTGTTGGGCTCGGGGAAAGTTTCGCCGTGGGTGTCAACGGTGACCTTGGCGATCTTCTGCTCAGACTGCGGTCTGTCGTTTCTGTCTGTCTTGACGGATGCGATGCGGTCAACCACCTCCATGCCGGAAGTGACCTTACCAAAGGCGGCATACTGACCGTCTAAGTGCTTGGCGTCCGCGTGCATAATGAAGAACTGGCTGCCGCCGGAGTTGGGAGACTGGGCACGGGCCATGGACAAAACGCCCCTTTTGTGCTTGGTGGGATTGTCCACACCGTTAAGCAGGAACTCGCCCTTGATGCAGTAGCCGGGGCCACCCATGCCGGTTCCCTCAGGGCAGCCGCCCTGGATCATAAATCCGGGAATGACACGGTGGAAGATCAGACCGTCATAGTAGCCCTTCTGAATCAGGGAAACGAAGTTATAAACGGACTGGGGAGCTTTTTCGGGATACAGCTCAGCGGTGATGATGCCGCCATCCATCATCTCAATGGTAACAACAGGATTCATATTAGTACCTCTCTTTCATTGCCCGGTCCATCTGCCGCTTCGCGTCCTTCACGGCGGCGTCCTGGCGTTTGTCATACAGCTTTTTACCCTTGCACAGACCGACTGTGACCTTGACCCGGGAATTTTTGAAATAGACCGCAATGGGGATCAAGGCGTAACCGTCCTGCTTGACTTTGCCATACAGACGGTTGATCTCCTGCCTGTGCATCAGGAGCCTTCTGGGGCGGCGGGGATCTTTGTTAAAGATATTCCCCTTTTCATAGGGAGAAATGTGCATTTGGTTCACAAAAAGCTCTCCGTCTTTAATGCCGCACCAGGCATCCTTCAGGGTAAGCGTACCGGCACGGATGGATTTTACCTCTGTGCCAAACAGCTCGATGCCGGCTTCATATTCTTCTTCCACGAAATACTCATGGTAGACCTGACGGTTTTTCGCCACGATCTTAATGCTTTTCTGTTCCATAAAGCCGACACCTCCCCTGCCCTGTGCTTACACAACCATTATAACACCTTTGTCAAGAACCCACGCTGTCACTATGCCCACAATTATATTTTCCATTATCCCAACTGTCAAGAAAAAAGATACATTTACCAAACGCAAATACTTGCAAAATCCGCCTCCCTGTGCTATAATAAAACAAATGTTTGATTATAGGAGGTATATGCAATGACGGCATCCCAAAAAATCGAAGTCATCGCTGTTTGCGACACCTCCGGGCAGCTTCGTCCTTTGCGGTTTCGTTTTGAAGGAGAGGATCACGCCTTATACAAAATGTCCGTGGATCAGATCATCAGTGTGCGGGAGGTAGCCTTTGTGGGCGTGGAAGCCTTTATTTATCTATGCCGCGCCTGGGAGGAAGACCGGGAGCGGATCTTTGAGCTGCGGTATAACATTCGCAGTCACGACTGGCAGCTTCTGCGCTGGGTGTGCTGACAGACAGGAGGAAACCCCTATGGCGAAACAAATCGTTTTTCATATTGATGCCAACAGTGCCTTTTTGTCCTGGACGGCTGCTCACCGGGTCATGGTTTTGGGAGAAAAGGAGGACTTGCGGGAAATCCCTTCCGTAATCGCCGGAGATAAGGAATCCCGGCACAGCATCATTCTCGCAAAAAGCACCCCCGCAAAGAAATTCGGAATACAAACAGGAGAGCCACTGTTTCAGGCTTTGGAAAAATGTCCCCACTTAAAAATCGCCGAACCGGACTATGCTTTATATGTGGAATGTTCCCGGCATATGGTATCACTTCTCCGGGAGATTTCCCCCGCTGTGGAGCAATACTCCATCGACGAGGTTTGGGCAGATATGACCGGGACGGAAAGCCTGTACGGTCCTCCGGTGCAGGCGGCGCACATGATCCGGGAACGGGTATACCGGGAATTGGGCTTTACCGTGAACATCGGCGTATCCACCAACAAGCTCCTGGCAAAAATGGCGGGAGATTTTGAAAAACCCAACCGGGTGCATACCCTGTTCCCGGAGGAAATCCCGGACAAGCTGTGGCCCCTTCCGGTGCGGGAGCTTTTTCTTGTGGGCTCTGCCACGGAACAGAAGCTGCGCCGCATGGGCATCGCCACCATTGGAGATCTGGCGCACACCAATGTGCGGGAGCTGCAAAAAAGGCTGGGCAAGCATGGGCAGACCATTTGGCACTTTGCCAACGGAAGAAACGCCGAGGTGGTACAGGCGCAGCCGGCGGACAACAAAGGCTACGGCAATTCCATTACACTGCCCCGGGATGTGACCGGGCTTGACACCGCAAGGCAGGTGCTTCTCAGCCTGTGCGAAACCGTGGGGATGCGCCTTCGTCAGGACAAAAAAAGCGGAAGCTGCATTACCATATCCGCAAGAACCTCCGATTTTGAGTATCTTACCCACCAACACCGGCTTGAAACAGCAACGGATGTGACCGGAGAGCTGTATAACGCCGCCTGCCAGATCTTTGAGGAGCTTTGGGACAGACGGACTCCTCTGCGGCAAATGGGCGTTCAGGTAACAAAATTGTCTCAGGGGGGCTATTGCCAGTTTGATCTGTTCTCTAAGACCGACCCGGAGAAGACGGAGAAATTGGCAAAGCTGGATACCACCGTGGATATCCTGCGCCAGCGGTTTGGAGAGGATTCCGTCCGGCGGGCGAGGTTCTTAAACGGCAAGGTGGAGCATATGGCAGGAGGGCTTTCCAAGGAGCGGCGAACAGGGGTTACCAAGGAAATCAAATAAGCTTGCCGGCAGCTTTCCCTCAGGCACAGCGGTCTGAGCGAGCTTTTTTCCGGAATACAACCAAAGCAAAAAGCGGGAGATCCTGAAAATGGGATTCTCCCGCTCTTATTTCGCGGCTCTTTTTATTTTTCGTCCTTTTTACCCAGCTTGCGCTTGTTTCCCTTCTCGTCCACCAAATAGGTATTATCCAGTTGGGCGGTCAGGCTGGCTTTTACCGCGTCAATATAGATCCTGCGGAGCTTATCCCGCTCCAGGGTTTCCTCCGGGGTCAAGCCCTCGGTTTTTGCCTTTCGTGCCAGTTCATTGATCCTTGCGATTACTTCCTCGATCATAACGCTTCCTCAACTTTACACAAATTTTTCGATCTCAACGGATATTCTTCCCTTTTTCGTCTGCCCGTTTACCTGAGTCAGACGAATTTTGCCCAAGCCACGAACGGAAATGACCGAGCCTTCCTCCACCTGCTTATCCGGCTTTACCGTGGGCAGCCCATCCACAGACACGCAGCCGCTCTGAATGTATCTGACCGCCTGGCTTCTTCCTGTGCGGAAGCCGGAAGCAAGCACACTGTCCAGCCGCAGAGATGCCAGAGTATCCCGGCGGGTAACCGTCTCCGGGACAGGAATACACGCCTCCGCCAGAGCAATTTTTTCAACATGAAGCTTCACACGCCCGGCGGACAAAAGGTTTTGTTCAATGTAGGGAGCAATTTCCCGAAGGACAAAGAAGTCACAGCTCCCCTCTCCCACGCAGATGTCCCCCACCGTCTCCCGCTTGACACCGCAGCCCATGAGACTACCCAAAAAGTCCCGGTGGCTCAGCTTGTCCTTTTCGTAAAAAGTGGCTCTCAGGCAGACTATGGGGCTATCCTCTCCGTACAGGCTGTCTGTCTCCAGATAATCCGGGATATAGCAGGCGACACACCGCTGCGCACCATCATAGCCGCCGAAAAAGGACAGACTCCCCTGCCCCATAAGGCGCAAAACCAGATCCTGCTCCCGAAGGGATAAAAAACCGGTGGAGGCGGGTATATTGTTGTTTGCGGCTCTGGATAACCGCTCCCATGCCTTGGCGAGAAGCACTTTGTCCTCGTCGCTCTGGGCAAGGCGTTGGATCTTTTCTTTTGCGTCCATTGGCTGTGTCTCCCGAAACTGTCGTGATTGTGAAAATGATGGCAGCTCCATGTTTTTGTTATAACCGCCGCGCATTGCTAGACGCTTGCTGACCGGTACATTTTATCATTTACGGAGGAAAAAGGCAACCCCATATGCTCCTGTTTTATCCCCAGAATGCTTCTCCTGATTCCTCAACAGGAAGCATCCCCGAAAACCGCAAATATCCGAAGCCAAAAAGCTGCCATACTTTGTATGCTTTTGAAGGAAAGGGGCAACCTAACGCCAAAGGGAGGGTTTGCCTATGAACATGAAACCGGAGGAATATAAAGCCTATGTAGACAAAAGAAGCCCCAAGTCCCCCATTTTGAAGGACTGCATCAATGCCTTTTGGATTGGTGGTCTGATCTGCGCCCTGGGACAATTCTTTCTCAATGGCTATCAAAATATGGGGCTGGAAGAAAAGGATGCCTCCACAGCCGCTTCCATGAGCCTGATCGTTTTGTCCATTTTGCTTACAGGTTTTAGTCTCTACGATAATATTGCCAAAAGAGCGGGGGCCGGAACGCTGGTTCCCATCACCGGCTTTGCCAACTCCATTGCAGCTCCTGCCATTGAGTTCCGCAGCGAAAAACTCATTACCGGTACTTGTGTCAAGCTATTTACCATCTGCGGGCCGGTGCTGGTCTTTGGTCTGGGGGCAAGTGTGATTTTTGGGCTTGTATATTGGATCGCGACATTATTATGACCGTAGGCGGGGGCTTGCTCCCATTGTCCGCAGCCCTAAAATTTGTTGCTGTGTACTCTTTAAGAAAATGCTTTCTTGACAGCAATGATATCGGGCACTTTGCAGCCAAGCGGTAAATAATAAACAAAATCCCCCTAAGGCAGATTGGTGATACCACAGCCTACCTTAGGGGGATCATTTTGTAGCTCCCTCACCGGGAGATTTTCATTGTTACGACATTACAAGCCCTCGAATGAAGGATAAAAGCTCTTTCAAACCTCCCTGCGGATACACGGAAATATCTCTGTTCTCCTTATTGATCAAGCACTTGGGCAGAAGAAACACTTTCATCCCCAGCCCGGAAGCCGCTTCCATATCCTCGGTCACATCGTTTCCCACCATGAGACACTCCTCCGGATGAAGCCCGAAACGGTTGAGTATTTCCTCGTAATACCGGGGATCGGGCTTACAGAAGGAAGAATTTTCATAGGTAGTAAACCATAAGAAATCCTCCGGGGAAAGACCTGCCCAAGCGATACGCTGCCGGGTGGCAATGGCGGGGAAAATGGGATTTGTGGCAAGAATCACCTTTAGCCCCATATCCTTGACAGAATCGATGGCAGCCTTTGCCTGGGGGTCAAAACCGCAGGCCGCCTGCACCCTGGGGAAGTCCTCTTCATAATATTGGGCAAAAAGAGGCTCGTCCTGCCGGGCATCTTCCCCAAAGATAGAGCAAAAATGGTCCCAAAAGGCTTCCTCATTGGTCTTGGTGCCGTCATTTTTCACCATAGCCGCAGTACCTGTCCAAATGCTGTCAACGAGTGCCTTCGCCTCGTAGCCGTGGGGTGCCAGTTTTTTTGCCAGCAGGCCAAAATAGGCTTTCACAAAGGCATCCTGATCCATGGGCAGCAGTGTCCCATCCAGATCAAATAAAACAGTTGTCAGTTTCATGAAATCAGGCTTGATCAGAAAGCCCAGTTGCCGTTGCGGAAAATGGGAACGATGCGACCATCTGCGGTGTGGGCATCAATGTTCATGGAGTCGCAGCCGATCATAAAGTCCTCATGGATCATGGAGTCGTTGACACCCAACTGCTGGCACTCCTCCAAGGTCTTGTTGTGGTAATCCCGGATGGTATCCGCGAAACCGAAGCCCAAAGCCAGATGGCAGGCGGCGTTTTCGTCAAACAAAGTGTTATAGAACAGCAGACCGCTCTGGGCAATGGGAGAGGTTTGGGGAACCAGAGCGCACTCGCCCAAATAGGCCGCGCCTTCGTCCATGGAGATCATGGTTTTCAGCAGCTCCTCGTTCTTTTCGGCGTGAACCTCCACAGCCTTTCCGCCTTCAAAGCGGATGGAGAAGTTTTCAATAAGCTGTCCATCATAGGACAAGGGCTTGGTGGAATACACGATACCCTCAGCCTTACCCCGCATGGGAGAGATGAAACATTCCTCCGTAGGGATGTTGGGGTTGTAGAAAATGCCCTGGGTGCTGGTTTCGCCGCCGCCGCAGAACTGGGCTTCGGGGATCATGCCTACAGTGAAATCGGTGCCGTTGTCGGCGGTGTAGTGCAGGCTGACGATACCCAGAGAGTTCAGATAGTCACAGCGGGCTTTCAAGTCGGCGTTATGCGCCTGCCATGCGGCGACCGGGTCATCGGTGACTCTGGAGGTGGACAAAATAGCCTCCCACAGCCGCTCCACAGCCCGGTTCTTGGGCAGATTGGGGAATACCTTTTTCGCCCATGCCACACCGGGAACGGCGGCGATACACCACTGCTCCTTGTTCCGTCTCTGGTCGATATAGGGCTTCAAAATGGGATACCGCTTCTGTCTGCCCTGTGCCATCTTTTTCAGGTTCACGCCCTTGAGTCCATCGGGATCTTCGGAAATGATGTGGATCCGGCAGGGCAGAACATCCACATAGTGCTGCTGACGAGCCTTTTCCCATTCCGTCACAGAACCCAGAGTCTTGACACTCTGCCCTCTGACATGGATCTTCTCCAAGGGCTGGTAATTCCAGTGGACAGTAACCAGCTTGGCACCAGCCTTGTAAGCTTCCTCAACCACCATCTTCACAAACTCGGGCTGATCCAGCTCCGCAAAGACAAGCACCTCCTGCCCCTTCTGCACATTGACACCGGAGCGGACGATAAGCCGGGCATACTCTCTTAAAACGGTTTTCTTCATGTATGAAATCTCCTTTCAGTGTTTGCCGTGGATCTATCAAATAGATTATACACTTTTCTTCCATTTCAGTCAATGCTGACCCTTGCTCATTGTATAAAAATGAAGTAAAATAAGGTATCACATTCATAAAAACAGAGCATTGGAGGTCACAAACATGACAAGGCGGGAATTTGAACAGCTTTTGAGCCATGCGCCGGTGCTTTTGGATGGTGCTACCGGCTCCAATCTGCGCAACGCCGGGATGCCCAGAGATGCCGTGGCGGAGCTGTGGATCCTGGAGCATCCTCAGGTGCTTTTGGATTTACAACGGCGGTATGTGGAAGCGGGAAGCCAAGTCCTCTATGCCCCCACCTTTCAGGCTGTCCCCATAGCCATGGAAAAAGCCGGGCTATCCCCCGCAGAAACAGAAGGGGTCATTGCCCGGCTGGTTTCCCTCACCAAAGAAGCGGCAGAGGGAAAAGCTCTGGTTGCCGGGGATATAACGACCATGGCAGCGTTTTTAGATGTTTGGGAGCCTTCCAACCGGGAGGTTATTGTTGAGAACTACCGCCGCCAAATCGGAGGGCTGCTCAATGCCGGGGTCGATCTTTTGGGGGCTGAGACACTGCTCTATCCCCATGAAGCGGAGCTGATTTGGGAAGCCGCAGCACTGGAAGGGGTAAACATTCCAATGTTATATACTTTTACCATGGATGCTTACGGCTGCCTGTTCTCCGGCAGAGAGGCAGGACCCGTTCTGCGGGAATTGGAGGAAGTGGGAGCCGCTGCCGTGGGCTTTAACTGTGTCGCCGCCGGAGAGAATTTGGGTGCATTGGTTTCCCGGCTGCGCCGCCATGTAAAAGGTACGCTGATTTCCAAGCCCAATGCGGGTGACCCGGTGGCGCGGGAGGATGGACAGGTGGTCTATCCCATGAAGCCCCGGGAGTTTGCCGCATTGCAAAAACAGGCGTTTGAGATGGGAGCGACCATTCTGGGTGGCTGCTGCGGCACAGATCCTTCCTTCATCCATGAAATGAGGGGGCTTTGTGGATTCTAGGAGAAAACCTTTCCGTCATCCAGCCGCAGAAGCAGAGGTTTCTTTCCATAGGACACACCACCATCAATACAGATCCATCCCTTCCCCACAGCAGGCTTTCCCTCACAGGCAGGGTCGATGCGGTGGGCAGCGGTGTGTCCAAATATGACCGTGGTATTATCCAAATCATACACCGTATCCAAGGTGGGTCTTGTCCAGATCAGATCGTGGGGGGTATAGTCGGAAAGGGGCTTATCCCTGTGGAAATTACCCAGTCCGGAGTGTACCAGAAGATAGTTGTGTCCATTCACCGTGACCATATCATACAGGGGCGCGTCCCGGAGGTATTCCAGCATAAGCTCGACCTGCTCCGGATCGGTTTTCAGCAGCTTCCTTAAGGCAGTCAGTGTTGTTTCCCCACCGTTGCGAAACCATGTTTTTACGAATTTCAGCTTATCCGTTGTCAGCTCTTCCAGTGTTTCCTCCGTTACCGGATCAAACAGGAAGGAGCAGGCAAGCATCATAACCTCATGGTTTCCCAAAATAAGCTGCACATTGGTCTGCTCCATCAGCCACTGCAAATAGCGCACCCCATCGGCTCCCCGGTCGATCACATCTCCCAGAACAAACAGATAATCCTCCGGGGAAAACGCCCCACGATGCAGAAGCTCAAGAAAATCCTCCAGCGGGTATCCGTGAAGGTCGGATGCAACATAGATCATGGTGTACCTCCCGTGAAATAGTATTTGGAAACAGACTATACCCCAAAACCCCTGTTTCGACAAGGGCTAATACGCATGAAAACCCCGGTGAACTGCCTTTTTCGGTAATTCACCGGGGAATTTACAGATTTTTTCTTACTTTCCGGGCTTGAAGCTGTCTTTCAGGCTGACAGCACGGTTGAACACCAGATGCTCCGGGGTAGAATCCTTCACATCGGCGCAGAAATAGCCCATGCGCATAAACTGGAAGCGGTCCGCGGGCTTTGCGGCAGCCAGAGCGGCTTCTACCTTACAGCCCTGACGAACCTCCAGAGAGTCGGGGTTCAGGCAGGAAATAAAGTCCTTTCCGGAGGCATCGGGGTCAGCATCCAGGAACAGGTTGTCATACAGGCGAACCTCCGCGTCATAGCAATTCGCCGCATCCACCCAATGGATGGTACTTTTGACCTTCCGTCCATCTGCGGGGTTGCCGCCACGGGACTCAGGGTCATAGGTGCAAAGGACTTCAACGACCTTTCCGTTTTCGTCCTTCACGCAGCCGGTACACTTAACTACATACGCACCCTTCAGGCGAACCTCATTGCCGGGGAACAGGCGGAAGAACTTGCCCACCTTTTCCTCCATAAAGTCCTCCCGCTCGATCCACAGATTCCGGGAGAAGGTAACACTGCGGGTGCCGGCTTCGGGATCAACAGGATTGTTTTCCACCACGAAGCTTTCAGACTCCCCTTCAGGGTAGTTGGTGACCGTGAGCTTCACAGGGTCAAGCACTGCCATAACACGGGTGGCGGTTTCGTTCAAGTCCTCCCGGAGACAATGCTCCAGAAAAGCGAACTCGATGGTATTGGGAGACTTGGCAACGCCGATACGCTCGCAGAAATTGCGGATGGAAGCGGGGGTATAGCCTCTGCGCCGCAGTCCGCACAGGGTGGGCATACGGGGGTCATCCCAGCCGGAGACACGACCTTCCTCCACAAGCTGGCGCAGCTTTCTCTTGGAAAGGACGGTATGGTCGATACCCAGGCGGGCGAACTCGATCTGCCGGGGACGATGGGGCACGGAAACATTCTCTACCACCCAGTTATATAAGGGGCGGTGGTTCTCAAATTCCAGAGAGCAAAGGCTGTGGGTAATGCCTTCCAGCGCGTCCTGAATGGGGTGGGCAAAGTCGTACATGGGATAAATGCACCACTTTGTTCCCTGACGGTGATGCTCCACATGACGGATGCGGTAAAGAACCGGGTCACGCATATTGAAGTTGCCGGAAGCCAGATCGATCTTGGCTCTCAGGGTATAGCGGTTGTCCGGGAACTCCCCTGCCCGCATCCGGCGGAACAGGTCTAAGCTCTCCTCCATGGGGCGATCCCGGTAGGGGGAGGTGGCAGGACGGGTGGTATCACCGCGGAATTCCCGGAACTGCTCGGGAGTCAGCTCGCAGACGTAAGCCAGCCCCTTCTGGATCAGTTCCTCGGCAA
>JAZNYB010000049.1:0-18132 GCA_045594185.1 Faecousia sp.
AAACCACAGTCATGAACTTTAAGTAAAAATTGACCATCTTACGGAAGGGAAACAGCATGGCGATACCATAGGCTGTCAGGATCATGCACAGCATACGGATATAGGACATGGTACCGCTGCCGAGATGCGTTGCCATGCTGACGATTACCATGAAAACCAGAATCATCAGACTGCATACAGAAAGACTCCATTTCTGCTCAAGAAACAGTCGAGGCAGCAAACCGCAAAAAACCGCAGCAGTAAGTAAGGGTAGTTGCCGAATAGGATCCCAAATGCTCTGCAGTGCGTGACCACTGGAGAGGATCAAAATAATAACAATAATGGCAGAGAGTATTTTCTTTGGAGTGATCCGAATTACCATAGCTTACTTCAGTCCATCTTTGATAAAATTACGCAGGCTTTTTCCCTCGGGAATACGAAGTGCCGCCCGTAGAAGGTGAAATGCCTTCCGAAGAAGTCTTGCTTTCAGGGGATAAAGTATGATTTTACCGATTTTATCTTCAAAGCAGGTGTCCTGAAGCATGGTTGCGGGATGCTTCAGTGGGAAGGACAGGGGATAGGAATCCATGCCGCAGAACCGCCGTGTCATTTCAGCTGAGAAGCTGCTGCCACCATGAATGGAATACTCGTCCACACCGATGTTTTTGATTTGATTGCGACAGGGGCAGATACCAAAAAGATTGTGCGCCTTTATGGAAAAATCCATTTGGTAGTCCCAGGATTTAGGTCTGTCTCCTGCTTTGATCCGGCGGTATTCTCCCATCCAGCTATTGCGGTATTGCTCAAATACAGCCTTGTTGCAGTATACCTTTCCAATCGTGGACATGACGGCTTCGTTTTCGCACAGCTTCAGTTCCCCATCATAAAAACGCTCAAACTTTCCGCTCCAGGAAGCCCAGCCGCAGGGGAGCATATGTCGGGTGAAAACATAGCTGACCCCGTCTGCGGGTTGATATTCGCCTAAATAATTGGTGCCGCAGATCCAAAGCACACGGGTATCTGCTTCGTACCGCTCCAGCATTTCCTGACAGAAGGGGAAAAAGGTGGCTTCCGGAAGATTGTCATCCTCCAGAAAAATTGCCCAGCGTTCCCGCCGAAGCACCCATTTCGCGCCTTCCGCGATATTGCCGTATACGCCCCGGTTTTCCTTGGCGTAATTTCTAATCACTTCACAATCCCATGTGATTGCCTGTTCTACGGCTTTCCGGCAGCTTTCTGCCTCAGCGATCTCCTGTGGGGTTCTGCCCTGATCAGCCAGAATATAGAGCTTTCTGGGCTTGACCTGTGCCAACCGTTCCACGATCTGCACAGCCTTCAATCGTCTGAAAATAAACAGTGCCACAGGAATATCAAAGAAATCTGCCATAGGATCACACCTCGGTAAGTTTACCTATTTGTCGGAAAAAAGGGAATCGATTAAATCCAAAATGCGCATAGTCTGCACCTGCGCGGTTTTATGATTCAGCACATAAGACTGCGCCGCTTTGCCCCATTGTATCCGCTGGTCTAAGGGGGACTCTGCCACCGCTCTGATGGTTTCGGCCAATGCCACGGGGGAGTTGTCCGGGACATAATGAATGTAGCTGTCATATTCCCGGGGGATACCATCCAGCTTATAGGCAACCAGGGGAACGCCGGAAGCCAAATATTCCATAGTCTTGGAGGGGAAGCTGTATTTGGTAAATTCTTCTTTATTTTGTCTGGGATTGACCAGTACGGTTGCTTCCTGTTGAAGCTGTAAAACTCTGTCATGGGAAACTTTACCCTGAAAGGAAATGCGGCTGTCTTTTTGTGCGTACTGCTCGATGACCGGCTCTGCATTTCCCAGACCGCACAGAATGAGCCGATAATTGCTTTCTCCAATTTGAGAAAAAGCCTCCAAAAGCTCCAAAATACCGTATTTCCTGTTCATGCTGCCGGTATAAAGAATGGTTTTGGTATCAGGATCTTTGCTTCGGGGCGGTTCGTGGTTATCGGGGCGATGGGGGACGATGCCCTCCATAACGATATAGGGCTTATCCAATCCAAGGCGTGTACGCATATGCTCTGTAAGAAGAACATAGCCGTCAATGTATTTCTCCAGCCGGGTATTCTCTCTGACTTGGGCTTGTATAAATGCCTTTTTCAGCTTTCCGGGGGTGTCGTTGGCGGCAAATTCCGTAATGTCCGCAATGATTTGTACGACCTTTATGGAGGGATCGATCTGCTTTGCCTTCCGAGCGGCCCGCATGAGAGTGTTTTTGCAGGAGTACAGCACCAATACTTTCTGTTTTCCACAAGTGTTTTTAGCCCAGGCTGCCACAGACCGGTTACAGATGCAACGGTTCGTGATCTGCTTTATGTACATCGCGTTGCAGAAGCTGACATATTGATAGTGGATGCGACCCAGGTCAAAGGTCATTTTTCTGCCGTGGACAATAGGGCTGCTGTAGTGCCTGGGCCAACTGTCAATGGGTAGATAGGATATAACAGATATGGGATTGCCGTTGTTTTGTTGCAGTCCTTTGATCAGATTCCACTGAAATATATTGGCAGCATCCTGCATATCGACTTTTTGTTTTCTTCGGATGTCACCGTCCGCTTCCAGGGGGAACATCCGTCCTAAAAAGAGAATATCATAATCTTTGTGGTTCATGCCGCTTCACCGTGCTTTAAGTATTCTTCCATGCGGACAGCAGGATCTTTTGGAATTTAACTGTATTTTCGGCGGAGGAATGATTCTTTCGCGCAAGAGCTGCCGCCTGTGGCAAATAGCGGAATCTGGAATCGGGTTCGTTGCAAAGCTGAATCAACTGCTGCGTCAACTGCATTTTGTCCGTGGCTACATAGGCGGCATTGTTATCCAGCAAATATTTTGTGCAGGAAAGCTCCTTCGGTGCGTACAGCAAAAAACAGATGCCGCTGGCGAGGGAGTCCGCGATCTTTGTGGAAAAAGCATACGCAGAGTCCTTTTTGTAAAAATCAGAAAAATTCTCTACATGAACAAGGATGTCCGACTCTCTGATTGTCCGCAGAACCTCGTCATAGGAAATCATACCGTAATGACGAATACCGGGACAGGCTGTAAAGGCGTTTTTAACATCTTTGTTAGGGATGCTGCCGTAAACATCCAAATAAGCTTCAGGACAAACTTGCTGCAAGACATTTGCCAGTTCTACAAGCTGTTCGTGCCGTCCCACACCCATATTTCCCAGATAGGTCACCTTGGGGATTCTGTTTCGGGCGATGTATTTCAGCGGCTGAAGCTCCGTGGCGGTATGAATACAAACAGAAGGCAGTGAAAACTCCTGATCATATAGCTTCTTCAGATCCTCGTGGATATAAACGGCGCAAGATGCAATGCTGAGTGTTTTTGTCATTTCCTTGCGGAAATAGTGTCGAAAGAGGGGATAAAAGCATTGTGATAGTCCTTTGTGGCGGAAATAGTTGTGTTTTTTGAAATAATAGGCCTCGCTGTTGTAAATAACCAGAGGGATGTTATATTTTTTAGCCAAGGATCTTGCCAGCCGCAGCATAAAGCCGGAGTCTCCCGCCTGCAATAAGATAATTTCGGGGGAAAATTGATCCACCCATTGCATAAAGCCGCATTTTTGCCAACGCCTGCTGTTCCAAATCATCTCCCGCAAAAGCATGGTTGCAGGGTTTCTGTTGCTTCGTTTTCTTTCCTTTTTGATGCCGCAGACCTCTATTTCTGCTTCCGTTATGATCCTGCCTTCTGCTCTTTTTCCAAGAAAAGCTTTCAGAGCTTGCATATCTGTAACTCTAAAGTATCTTTTGCAAACAGAGAAATCTGGGGCGTGGTTCTTCACGAAGAATTGTGCCAATTTATCTGCCGGCCAACCGGCCAGAAAATTTTGTAATGTCCTTCCATTGGAGTTTGTTTTGGATAGACAAGAGTTCCCTAGAATCAATAATCTGGGATAATTGTTGGTGTTTGGCATAATGTGATCAACTACTTCGTTCGGAATTCTGTATCTGAATGTATAACAAGCTCGGTTCATGCTTTGAACCTCACCCGCACGCAAATGGTAGGTTTAACAAATGTTAAGTACATCCCTACCCATACTGAATATACCAGCAAAACCGAAAATTTGCAATAGGGAAACGCATTTTTTGACCATTTGCAGTGGAAATATACCTGTTTTGCTCCTCAGAACAGACTTTTTGTCCTGTTAGAGCATTGACGGTTTTGGTAAGCCGTGCTATAATCCAGAAGAAAAACGAAGGATTAATACGGAGGGGAAATAGTTTATGAAACCCAGAATTTTAGTCTCTGCCCGGGGCAAGAGAACGAATTATACCGACCCTGTAGAGCATTGCGGCGGCATTGCCATATTGCACACCGATCAGGAGATCACTGCGGAATATGACGGACTGATTTTGTGCGGAGGAGCGGACATTGATCCCAGCTATTACGGGGAGGAAATGAACGGCACCAAAGAGGTGAACGCACCAAGAGATACTTTGGAGTTTGCTATGGCAAAGGCGTTTGTGGAAGCGGGAAAGCCTGTTTTAGGTATCTGCCGGGGCTGTCAGCTTTTGAATGTGTATTTTGGCGGCACACTTCACCAACATTTGGATAATGCGGAAGAACACTGGGGTGATGGGGAAGATGATCTGATCCACGGTGCAACAGCCGAGCCGGGGAGTATTGTTTTCGACTTGTATGGAGCCGAATTTCAGATCAATAGCTACCATCATCAGGCAATCAAAACCCTGGGGAAGGGTCTGTGGATCACAAACCGGACCGGCGATGTGATAGAAGGCATAGAGCATGAAAGTCTGCCGATTTTGGCGTTTCAATGGCATCCGGAAAGATTGTCTCTGGGCTACAGAAGGCAGGAAGCGGTGGATGGCATCCATATTTTCCGCTATTTTGTTTATCTCTGCCGAAAACATATGGAAAATTGAGCATTTCTCCCTCCGGGTGGTTTTTGAACACTGCCCGGAGGTTCTTTTGACCTGATTGAAAAAATTTGCTTGCGTAAACGGACCGTGCGTGATAGAATGATGATGTATAAGTATGTGGATTTGGAGTTTTGCGTTCATGGGAATTACACAATGGCTGGCGCAACTGAATATCGGCAGGCTTCTGGAGTTGCTGGTGACGATTGGAGCATCCCTTCTGTGTATCACATTCCATGAGGTGAGCCATGGTTTTGTGGCAATGCTTTTGGGCGACCCCACGGCGAAGCGTGCCGGTCGGCTTTCCCTGAATCCCCTGAAGCATCTGGATCTTGTGGGGCTTGTTTGTATGGCACTTGCGCACTTCGGCTGGGCAAAGCCTGTACCCATAGACCCCAGATATTTTAAGAATTTCCGCCGGGATATGGCATTGACCGCTCTTGCGGGACCTGTATCCAATTTCCTTCTTGCTTTTGTTTTTTTAACGATTTATTGTGCCCTTTATTGGCTGTACCTGTATTTTCAGTGGCATGAGCTGCTGTTATATGCTGTGCTGTTTTTCTGGTACGGCGGCGTTTTAAGCATCGCTCTGGGCATTTTTAATCTCTTTCCCATTCCGCCTTTGGATGGTTCTAAGGTGCTGCTTTCCTTCCTGCCACCCAAGTGGTATCAGTGGGTGCTGCGCTATGAGCGGTACGGCTTTGTTCTTCTGGCTGTACTGCTGTATACGGGGCTTCTGGATACGCCCCTGAACTTTTTGAGAAATGGACTGCTGGATCTTTATATGAAGGTATGTACTTGGCCTGCCAACCTTTTGAGCAGTCTTTTTGGTTAGGAGCAGAGGATGAACGAACCGAGTTATCATCTGGAGGGCATCGTCCGCACAAGATCCGACGAAATGGAGGATTTTAACGGACCTCTGGATGTTATATTACTGCTTTTGAGTAAAAATAAAATAGAGATCGCTGATGTTTCCATAGCTGCCATTTTGGAGCAGTATTTGGCGTATTTGGAAGAAATGAAGCGCATGGATATGGAAATTGCCAGTGAGTTTATCACCATGGCATCCCATCTCATGCTCATTAAGACGAAAATGCTTCTTTCCGCTGCGGAACAGGCGGAGGCGGAAAGTGAGCTGGAGCTTTTGCGGAAGTCCCTTTTGGAGCGGCAGCGGCAGGAGGTCATGCAAACCTTGCGGGAGGGCGTTGCCTTTCTGGAGGGGCGTAATGAGATCGGTCGCGGGCTTTTTACCAAGGGTCAGGAACCCTTAAAAACGGAGAGAAATTACCAGTACCGCCACGAACCGGAGGACTTGACCAGAGCCCTGGCGAATATGTCGGAGCGCAGCCAGAGGAAACTCCCGCCCCCTATTCAAAGCTTTCATGGCATTGTGGGAAAGGAACCCTTCCCCGTAACAAAGAAGGCTGTAGAGATCATCCGGCGGCTTGTTCTGAAGGGTGTTATGCGCTGGAGGCAGCTTTTCCGCAGCAGCAAGAGCCGCTCGGAGATCGTTGCTACATTTTTAGCGGTTCTGGAATTATGCCGGAATGATTCGGTTATGATTGAGGATGACGGCACCGGAGACGATCCTGAGCTGCATCTCATGAAAACCCCTGAGGAAGCACTGAGAAAGGAGATGGACTGATTGGAAACGGAAGAATTACAAAGAGCCATAGAAGCTGTGCTGTTTGCTGCCGGTGAACCGGTGGAGCTGAAACGCCTGAGTCAGTCCATCGGCTGCGATATTGAGGATGTTAAGCTTGCCGCTGACAGACTTATGGACGAGCTGTCCTTTGCTCGCAGGGGTGTCCGTGTGGTGCGATTGGAAAACGCGTACCAGATGTGCTCCGCGGGAGAAATGGGAGATTTTGTGGCTAAGGCATTGGAAACAAGGAAGCCCCCCAAGCTATCCGGCTCTCAGTTGGAGACACTTACCATCATTGCTTACTATCAGCCTGCGACCAAGGCTCTGGTGGAGCAGATACGGGGGGTGGACAGTGCCTATTCCGTAGCGGCACTGCTCAACAAAAAGCTTATCGAGGAAGCAGGTAGACTGAATGTCCCCGGCAGACCCATTCAGTATAGAACAACACCGGCATTTCTCAGGGTTTTTGGACTGAGATCTTTGGAGGAGCTTCCTGAATTGGATCTGGCGGACTTGCAGCCAAGCTCCCAGCTTGTAGAAAGTCAGGATGGTCAGCTCTCGTTGCAGGAGGCTGCCCTGGCGCAACAGGGGTAATTGCTATGATTGTGCTGTATGTGATCCTGGGTATTTTGTTACTTGCCCTGATCTTTCCTGTAGGTGTAAGGCTGCTGTATCATGAGGACGGTTTTTTTCTAAAGCTGGTCTATGGGCCGTTTCGGATGCAGCTTGTCCCTTCCAAAAAGAAGAAGGACAAGAAGGAAAAGAAGGACAAAAAGGCTAAGGAGAAGAAAAAAGAGAAGAAAAAATCTGCTTCCCAGCCCGATGAAGGCAAGAAAAAAGGGGGAAAGTTGTCAACCATTATGGAGTATGTTCCCCCAATTCTGGATTTTTTGCAGGATTTTCGGGCAAGACTGCGGGTGCGGAAGTTGACCTTGTATGTTTCTCTTGGGGGGGATGACCCCTGTGACACAGCACTGCTTTATGGCAAACTGGTCGGTGGAGCAGGCACGCTGATTTCCTTTTTGGAGCAGTGGTTCCGCATTAAACAGCGGGATATACAGGTATTTTGCGATTTTATGGAGAGCGAGACGAGGGTTTATGCCGATGTGGACATTGTGATTGGCACAGGCAGACTTCTCTGGCTGCTCCTTTGGTATGGTTGGAAGTTGTTTAGAATTTTTATGAAACAAAAATCTGATAAGGCGGTGTAATGTTATGAGTCATCCTCTCCCCAATATGCTGGAGGCTACCCTACAGAAGGTAAAAGAAATGGTTCATGTGGATTCTGTCATGGGTACTCCCATCACCACACCGGAGGGCATCACCATTATCCCGGTATGCAAGGTTAGCTACGGTGTTGGCGGTGGCGGCTCCGATTTCCCCACAAAGAACACCTCCCGTCCGGAGTATCCCTTTGGCGGCGGCACCGGCGTAGGCGCAAAGATCACTCCCGTTGCTTTTTTAATTATCAATGGGCAGAATGTGCGGATGCTCCCTGTGGCGAATCCCGCGAATACTACAACTGACCGTGTGGTTGAAATGGTTCCTGATGTTCTGGACAGGATCGTGGGCTTTGTGGATTCCTATAAGGAAAAGAAGCAGCAGGAAGGATAAATAATCCCATCCGGGTCAAACTATACCCGGTGATGGATGATGAAACGGTGTTTGATTTGGATACTGGCAGTTCTGATATGCTCGGGACTTGTGGGGGAGGTTTGCCCTTTTGCCGGAGCGGTTGAGGTAACCGCCAAAAGTGCCTTGGTCATGGATGGAGATTCGGGCAGAGTGCTTTATGAAAAGAACGCGGATGCGCGAAGCCTGATTGCCAGTACCACCAAAATAATGACAGCTCTTGTGGTGTGCGAGGAATGTAATGTTCTGGATCGGGTGCGGATCATGCCGGAAGCCGTGGGCATTGAAGGCTCCTCTATGTATTTGCAGCCTGGAGAAGTGCTGACGGTGCAGGAATTGCTGTATGGTCTGATGCTCCATTCCGGAAACGACGCGGCTGTTGCTTTGGCGATCTATTGCGGCGGCACGCTGGAGGGCTTTGTCCAGCTTATGAACGACTATGCCCATCGCCTTGGTCTGAAAAATACCAACTTTGAAAACCCCAACGGTCTGGATAGTGAGCATCATTATTCTACAGCCAGAGATCTCGCTGTGCTGACCTGTGCAGCCATGAAAAATCCCATTTTTGCAAAGACTGTGTCCACCAAGACTGTAAAGGTGGGGCAGCGGTATCTGACCAATCACAACAAGCTCCTTTGGCGATATGAGGGTGCGGATGGTGTTAAGACCGGCTATACGAAGGCGGCGGGACGGATACTGGTGTCCTCTGCTGTGCGGCAAGGACGGCGGCTGGTGGCGGTCACCATCAATGCCCCCAATGACTGGCAGGATCATAAAAAGCTTCTGGATCATGGATTTGATGGCTATACCATGAAGGAACTGCTTCGGAAAGGGGAAAAGGTGGGAAATCTGCCTGTTCTCTCGGGGACTGCCGGGGAAGTCTCTTTGATTGCCGCGCAGGGCTTTTCCTGGCCATTGGCTGATGGTGAAAAGGTTACCATAGAGCTGGGCTTGGGAGACTTTGAATTTGCCCCTGTGACCGCCGGCGAGATTGCCGGATATGCCCATATTCTGGTTGAAGGCATCCCGGTGGGTAAGATCCCCGTGTACTGGGGCGAAACGGTAGACTTGGTGCGGCAACCAAAAAAACGGAGCTGGTTTTTGCCTTAATATGGAGGCTTTATGAAAGAACGATTGCAGAAAATACTCTCCCAACGGGGTGTGGCATCCCGGCGGAGAGCGGAAGAATTGATCTCGTCCGGGCAGGTGACTGTCAATGGGGAAATCGCCCTGTTGGGATGTCGGGCTGACCCGGATGTAGATGAAATCAAAGTCTCCGATCGGAATTTACCCGGTCGGAGTAATTTGGTTTATATTATGCTCAACAAACCGAGAGGGGTCGTAACCACATTAAGTGACGAGAAAGGGCGTCCCAATGCCGCTCAGCTTGTGGCAGACTGCGGTGTACGGGTCTGGCCTATCGGTCGTCTGGATATGGACTCGGAGGGCTTACTGCTGTTTACCAACGATGGAGAATTTTCTCAGATGGTGGCTCACCCTAAGACAGAAGTGGAAAAGTGCTATCATGTTTGGGTCAACGGCTACACACCGGAAAAGGAAAAGCTTCTTTGCAGGAGAGTAGAGCTGGACGGTTATAAAATCGCTGTCCCCGGGATTCGTTGTTTGAAAACAGATGGTGATCGGGCAAAGCTTTCTGTCACAATACACGAGGGAAGAAATCGGCAGGTCAGAAGAATGTGCGCCATGGCTGGGCTGAATGTTCACAGGCTTATGCGGGTTTCGGAAGGAAGCATCCATATGGACAAGCTCCCGGTGGGAACATGGCGGTATTTAACAGAAAATGAAATCCTTTCCCTAAAGAGGGAGGGCAGATAATATGCAAACGGATATTTTTTCTTCCATGGAGGAAAAGATGCACACATTCTCCCGGGGACAAAAAAGCATCGCAAGATACATACAGGAAAACCGGGAACAAGCCGCATTTATGACCGCAGCAAAAATCGCCGGTGCGGTGGGCATTTCAGAGTCTACCGTAGTTCGTTTTGCGTTGGAGCTGGGCTATTCCGGCTACCCGGAGATGCAGAGGGCACTGCAGGAGAAGGTTTTGCGGAAGCTGTCCCCAGTGGAGCTGGAAGAACAGCTTGATGGAATTTCCCTTGCTTTTCATGGGGATATAACAGCTCTGAAAAAAACCAGAGACACTCTGAATCGGGAGCTGCTGATGGCGGCGGTGGAAGTGACAGCCAGAGCGGGTAAGGTGTTTGTTCACGGCATTGGTTTAGGAGCATTGCTGGCTGAAGCGCTGAAAAATGCCCTTCTTCAAATGCGTTCCGGCGTGTATCTTTTGAAAGAAAACAACCGGGAGTGCCTTTGTCGGGAGCTTTTGGACGGTGAGGATGGCGATGTTTTTCTGGAACTCCAATATCCCGGTGACAACGGTAGTATGGCAGTATCTATTGCTCAAAAAATGGGATATGTGACTGTGGTGTTTGGTAGCGAAAATGGGGATTATGCCTTTCCTTGTGTATTCCAGGGGGAGAATGTGACACTGATTCCTGCCAGCTTTTTAGGAACTGTCCACGCCTTTCTGGGTGCTTTAGGAGACATTCGGCAGGATGCCTTGGAAAGCAGACAGCAGCGAGTAGCAGAATTTTTGAAGGAAGAAGGAGGCGAGCGGGCATGACCTATGATGTGATCATAATTGGCGGCGGCGCATCAGGAATGTTTGCCGCAATTATGGCATCCCGGCGAGGGAAAAGGGTGCTTCTTCTGGAGCGAAATGACCGTCTTGGAAAAAAGCTGCGGATCACAGGCAAGGGCAGGTGCAATGTAACCAACGACTGCTCCGCGGAGGAGGTTTTGCAGAATGTTCCCAGAAACAGCCGCTTTTTGTACAGTGCTGTGACTGCCTTTCCTCCCGGCAGCGTAAAGGCTTTTTTTGAGGATATGGGCTGCCCACTGAAAACGGAGCGGGGCAACAGGGTGTTTCCTGTGTCGGACAGTGCGGTGAGTATTCAGGAAGCTTTGGATAAGGCACTGCGCCGGGGGAATGTGGATATACGCTTTGCCAGAGCAGAGGAAATATTCTGTAGAGATGGCATTGTCACCGGGGTGAGGGCCGGGGGACAGACTTATGAAGCGAGCGCAGTGATCCTCGCAACGGGGGGTAAGTCCTATCCGGGCACCGGCTCTACCGGAGACGGCTATAAGATGGCAGAAGCTTTGGGACATACCATTGTGGAGACTGTTGGTTCTCTGGTTTCACTTGAGACAACAGAAGGGGACTGTGCCCAGATGCAGGGACTTGCACTTAAAAATGTGGGAGTCAAGCTTCTGAATGAAAAAGGGAAATGTGTGTACAAGGACTTCGGAGAGCTTTTGTTTACCCATTTTGGCATTTCCGGGCCTACGGTATTAAGCGCAAGTGCCCATATGGGAAGATCCGGCAGCTTTACCCTGACCATTGACCTAAAGCCCGCCTTGGAGGAAGGGAAGCTGGATGACCGCATTCTGCGGGATCTGGAAATATATAAAAACCGCACCATGTCCAATGCCCTGACTGACCTTTTGCCCCGGTCTATGATCCCGGTGATGCTTCGCCGGTGCAATATCCCGGAGGAGCTTCCCGCAAACTCTCTGACAAAACAGCAGAGAAGAACTCTGGTGGAAAACCTCAAGTGTTTCCACCTGACAATTTCCGGTAAACGACCTGTATCGGAAGCGATCATCACCTCCGGGGGTGTGAAGGTGTCGGAGGTCAACCCCAAGACCATGGAATCCAAATTGATCACAGGGCTTTACTTCACGGGAGAGATTTTGGACTGCGATGCTTACACCGGAGGGTTTAATTTGCAGATCGCGTGGTCTACCGCATTTTGTGCCGCACAGGGGATTTGACAAACAAGAAATCTTCGTGTATAATAAAGGGTAGTCTTTGATAAAGGAGACGCTTATGAAGATAAACAGAGTATACTCCGTTGCCATTGATGGCCCTGCGGGAGCGGGCAAAAGCAGCATCGCCAAGCAGGTGGCAAAGGATTTAGGCTTCGTCTATGTGGATACAGGAGCGATTTATAGAACCGTTGGCTACCACATGGATCTTATGGGTATTGGACCGAGAGATAAAGATGGGGTTCGGCGGCTTCTGGATGATGTGAATTTAGTCATCTCTTATGATGAGAGCGGCTTGCAGCATATGATCCTCAATGGTCGTGATGTGACTGAGGATATCCGTACCCCGGAGATGTCCAAAATCGCTTCTGCCATTTCCGCGCAGCCTTGTGTCCGGGAGTTTCTTCTGGATATGCAGAGAAATGTGGCAAAGGAGCATAATGTCATCATGGATGGCAGAGACATTGGCACGGTGGTTCTTCCCCGGGCAGATGTGAAGATTTATCTTACCGCTTCTGCCGAGGAGCGGGCAAGACGGCGTTTTCTGGAGCTGGAAGCCAAAGGGCAGAAGGTAAAGTATGAGACGGTTCTCAAGGAAATCAAGGAGCGGGATCATCAGGATATGACAAGAGCCATCGCTCCTCTGAAAAAAGCAGATGATGCCGTTCTGATTGACACCACAGAGCTGGACTTGATGGGTGCTGTATCCGCTGTCAAAAACGCCATTTTGGAGGTTGTAGCCTTATGAATGTCCGGCTGGGAAAGTATGCGGGCTTCTGCTTTGGTGTTGACCGGGCGGTAAATCTGGTTTACGAAGCGGTGAACGCCGGAGAAAAGGTATGCACCCTTGGCCCCATTATCCACAACCGGCACATGGTGGACAAGTTTTCCTCTCTGGGCGTTGGTGTAATTGAGGATGCGACTCAGGCTGAACCTGAAACCACCGTAGTTATTCGTGCCCATGGGATCACCCGCAGTCAGGAGGAGCTTCTGTCAAAGGCAGGAGTAAAGGTGGTGGATGCTACCTGCCCCTTTGTCAAGCGGATCCATAAGCTGGTTTGGGAGGCGGAGCAGGAGGGCAGAATAGCGGTGGTTATTGGCACTCGGAGTCATCCGGAAGTGCAGGGAATCGCAAGCTGGTGTCCCCACGGAAAGGTATTTGAAACAGCTGAAGAATTGGAAAATTGGGCGAAAAATGGGGAAATTTCTGCAGATTCGCCAATTTGCTTGGTTTCGCAGACCACACTCACTGCAAATTTGTGGAATTTGTGCGTAAAAATCGCAAAAAAACAGTTTACTAACTTGAAAGTTTTTGATACAATATGTAGAGCAACTGAATATCGGCAAAAGGAAGCGGCAAAACTTTCCGAAGTCTGTCAAGCTATGGTCGTTGTAGGTGATCCGAAAAGTTCCAACACATGCCGCCTTGCCGCAATTTGCCGGGAACACTGCTCCAAGGTTTCCTTGGTGGGTCAGGCATCTGAGCTTGACTTAGCGTTATTCAGCGGTGTAACTGATGTTGGAATCACGGCTGGTGCATCCACACCGGCGTGGATAATAAAGGAGGTCAACAACACTATGAGCGAAATTACTACTGTTGAGACTGGCATCGAGCAGTCCTTCGAGGAAATGCTGGAGCAGTCCATCAAGACTTTAAATACAGGAGATACGGTTCTCGGCATCGTTACCCACATCGGCACCACCGAAGTTTCTGTGGACCTTGGCACCAAGCCTGCCGGCTACATCTCCTGTGATGAAGTCAGCGCAGACCCCAACCTGAAGCCTGAGGATGTTCTGAAGGTCGGCGACGAGATCGAGGTTTTCGTGGTTCGCGTGAACGATCAGGAAGGCACCTGCCAGCTCAGCAAGAAGAAGCTGGACGGCATCAAGGTATGGGACGAGATCAACGAAGCTTGTGAGAACAAGACCGCTGTTGAAGCTGTCATCTCCGAGGAGAACAAGGGTGGTCTGGTTGCTACTGTTAAGGGCATCCGTGTGTTCATCCCCGCTTCCCAGTCCGGGGTTGCAAAGGGCGGCGATATGGCTGCTATGGTTGGTCAGACTGTGAAGATGCGTATTACCGAGGTCAACCGTCCCCGTCGGAGAGTCATCGGCTCCATCCGCGCTGTCAGCTCCGAGGTTCGGAAGGCTGCCGCGGAGAAGATCTGGTCTGAGATCGAGGTCGGCAAGAAGTACCACGGCACTGTGAAGTCCCTGACTTCCTATGGCGCGTTTGTAGACATCGGCGGCGTTGATGGCATGGTTCATGTTTCTGAGCTGTCCTGGAACCGCATTAAGAACCCCGCAGAGGTCGTCAAGGTTGGCGACGAGATCGATGTTTTCGTCATCTCCTTCGATGCTGAGAAGCGCAAGATCTCTCTGGGCTACAAGACTGCTGAGATGAACCCTTGGAATCAGTTCAATGCGAAGTATGCTGTGGGCGATGTTGCCGAGGCGAAGATCGTTAAGATCATGACCTTTGGTGCTTTTGCTGAGATCCTGCCCGGCGTTGATGGTCTGATTCACATTTCTCAGATTGCTGATCGCCGCATCGGCAAGCCCGAGGATGTTCTGGCTGAGGGTCAGGAAGTCACCGTCAAGATCATTGATGTGGATGCAGAGAGCAAGCGCATCTCCCTGTCCATCCGTGCTCTGCTGAATGCTGAGCCCGAAGCAGAAGCTGAGGAAGCTCCCGTAGAGGAATAATCATTCATTACATACCGGGGCTGACCTTGTGTTGGCTCCGGTTTATGTATTTGCTTTGTTTTGGAGGAATCTTTATGGTTAAGCATATCGTTGTGTATACATTGCGTGAGGATTGCGACAAGGCTGCCGCGATTCAAGAAATTGCAGAGGCATTGAAACCGCTGGTGGGTCGTATCCCGGGGTTGCGATACCTGGAAGTTTGCCAAACCTATCAAGGGAATGCGGATTATGTGTTGTATTCCGAGTTTGAAAGCCCGGAAGCACTGTCAAATTATCAGGTGCATCCTGACCATGTGGCTGCAAAGGGAATCGTTCATAAGTATGTGGCGACCCGAACGGCTGCTGATTATGAATATTGAAGCTTATTATAATCGACTCCTCACGAAGATACATCTGTTCTTCGTGAGGTTTTTCCTTTCTTATTCCTTCTTAAAAATGGAATAATTGGACACACTGTAGGCAGAGGTGATAACGGATGGGTTCAATTTGGATGGAAACAGCAATTATGCCCTCTTTTGAGACACTGAGAGAAGATCGGCAGACTGATATTTTGATCGTGGGTGGTGGTATTGCGGGGATCTTGTGCGCCTACTATCTCAGGCAAGCGGGGATTGATTGTATTTTAATTGAAGCCGGGCGGTTATGCTCAGGGATTACAAAAAACACCACCGCAAAGATCACTTCCCAGCATAGCTTTATTTATCAAAAGCTCCTGAAACGCTTTGGAGCGGAAAATGCAAAGGCGTACCTGAAAGCCAATGAGGATGCGGTGGAACGATACCACGTTTTGTGCCGGGATATAGACTGTGATTTTGAAAATGGGGATTCCTTTGTGTATTCTTTAGACGACCCGTCAATGCTGGAACGGGAGATGGATGCATTGCGTGTCCTTGGTGGAAAGGGAGAGTTTGCGGAAAAGCTGGATCTGCCTATTTCAACGGCTGGAGCGGTGAAATTTACAGGACAAGGTCAATTTCATCCCCTGAAATTTCTGAGCAATCTTGCTGTGGGACTGCCCATATTTGAAAATACCCCACTTCGGCAACTGGCGCCGGGTACGGCTACCATAGACGGCGGTAAAATCAAGGCAGAAAAGATCATCATAGCAACCCATTTTCCAATTCTTAATAAGCATGGATGCTATTTTCTGAAGCTTTATCAGGACAGGTCTTATGTTCTTGCGTTGGAAAATGCGGCCCAATACCCAGGAATGTATGTTGACGGCTCCGGGAAGGGATTGTCTTTTCGGAACTATGATAAGCTCCTTCTCTTGGGTGGTGGCAGTCACCGCACAGGAAAAACCGGGGAAGGATGGAGCGGATTACAGCGGTTTGCGCAAGAGTATTATCCAAACGCCAGCATCAAATACCGATGGGCAACGCAAGACTGCATGACTCTGGACGGTATTCCCTATATCGGGCAATACAGTAAAAACACCCCGGATCTCTATGTGGCGACAGGCTTTAATAAATGGGGTATGACCTCTGCCATGGTGGCTGCGCAGCGTTTAACGAAGCTGATGAAAGGAGAAAGGGATGATGCAGGGGAGATTTTCTCACCCTCCCGCTCAGTTTTGCATTCTCAGTTGGGGATCAACGCCTTTGAAGCTATGACGGGGATTCTTTCTCTAAAAACAAAGCGTTGCCCCCATATGGGCTGCGCCCTGAAATGGAATTCTCAGGAGCGTTCCTGGGACTGTCCCTGCCACGGATCCCGTTTCCATGAGGACGGCAAGCTCATAGACAATCCTGCTACCAGTGACTTAAAGAAAGACAGGTGAGCCTTTCGGAGCTTGGTGTCATGAATATTTGAGGTAATATCCACTAGTGATTCACATACTGTTTCGACAGGGTTTAGATGATGATATGGATGCTTTTTGAGTAAACAAAAGCGGTGCAGTTTTCAGGCTGCACCGTTTTTCGTTATCTGATCTTACAGGATCATTTTACCGTCAGAACCAAAGGTATAAGTTCCCTCAGGGAGAAGTCCGTTAGTGATAGACACATAGTATTCTCCGATTGCGGCGTAACCGCCGGAACGGATGTAGTAATAGTCTCCATCCACCAGCACCAGACCCGCACCGAACTGGATTTCGCCATCCTTGTAATAGTAATACAAGCCGTCTTCCAGATAAATGCCGTTCTTGCTGGTGTCGTTCAGGATCATCTTGCCATCCTCGGCAAAGATGTAGAAGCCTTCTTCCGTGATGCCGTTGGTGTTGGTCACCCAATAAGAACCAATTGCGGCATAACCTCCGGTGCGGATGTAGTAATAGTCACCATCCACTTCCACCAAGCCGGCGGAATACTGAATTTCACCGTTTATATAGTAATAATACAGTCCGTTTTCCAGATAGATTCCGGTTTTTACATCGCTTTCCCGGATCATCTTACCGTCGGCGGCGAAGTTATAGAAACCTTCTTCCACCAGTCCGTTGGTAATGGTGACCCAGTAAGTCCCGGTTGCGGCATAGCCTCCGGTGCGGATGTAGTAATAGTCACCATCCACTTCCACCAAGCCGGCGGAATACTGAATTTCACCGTTTACATAGTAGTAATACAGACCGTTTTCCTGATAGATTCCGGTTTTGGTATCGCTTTCCCGGATCATCTTGCCATCATCCGCAAAGTTGTAGAAACCTTCCTCCACCAGTCCGTTGGTAATGGTAACCCAGTAAGTCCCGGTTGCGGCATAACCTCCGGTGCGGATGTAGTAATAGTCACCATCCACTTCCACCAGACCGGCAGAATACTGAATCTCGCCGTTTACATAGTAGTAATACAGACCGTTTTCCAGATAGATTCCGGTTTTGGTGTCACTTTCCCGGATCATCTTGCCATCATCCGCAAAGTTGTAGAAACCTTCCTCCACCAGTCCGTTGGTAATGGTAACCCAGTAAGTCCCGGTTGCGGCATAACCTCCGGTGCGGATATAGTAGTAATCTCCATCCACCAGAACAAGACCTGCGGAATACTGGATTTTGCTGTCAATGTAATAATAGTACAACCCATCTTCATAGACAATGCCATTCTTCACTTCCGGCTCCGTGGGTTCGGTTTCCAGAATGACCTCATAAGTGTCTCCACAGTAGATACAGGTATGGATTTCCACATTGCCTTCTGTGGTTACTTTATACTCATGACCATGGGCGGAAACATAGGTATCCACATAACTGTCGCCACAGTTGGAGCAGGTATGGGTGGTGTAGCCCTGCTCGGTGCAGGTGGGAGCGGTTACCTTGCTGGTGTAGCTATGACCGGTTGCGGCAACCTCTCTGGTTTCGGAGTGGTCGCAATTCTTACAATCTCTCCACTGCTCACCCTTTTCGGTACAAGTGGGAAGGAGGGTGTACTGCCAATCATTGAAGCTGTGTCCTGTGGCATTGGTATAGG
>JAZNYB010000050.1:0-6148 GCA_045594185.1 Faecousia sp.
GCTTCGCAGTAGAAAAATTCCTTCCACTGATCTGCCAATACGCCACCCAGCGCACCGATACCCGCTTTAATAAGTCCCATAATTTTGACTCCTTTCCAAATCTGTCAGTTTTTATGATTGATTGTTTTTGAAACTTGGTAGAAAACAATTGTTCTTTTCTATAATTTTGCCGGGATTCAACCTTTTCCTTTTGCGGAATAGGGGTTCTTGTTTTCTTTGGGAGGATCTTTCAGTCTGCTGCAGTCCGCAGCCCAGCCCATGAACCACATCCCCAGCAGAAGCCGCCCGATCCAAAGAGCCAGTGCCCCCACAAACCACCAAATACTGATACCCAGCCAGAAATGCAGCCCCAGCAATATCCATGCGGGAAAACTCCATTCCGGATTCAGCACCATGTTGATCAGCAGACACAGCAGAAAGCTCCCGCCCCGTTTTGTGCGGCGCATTATGCCCAGGGGTCAGCAGACTTGGGTGTGCGAACCCCCACCAGCAAAAACTGATCCCACAAAAGCCACTGTCCGTCCCCTTTCTGCCGCAGGACAATCTCTCTGGGGCTGTCCGCGCCGCCGCTGCGGATGTGCAGCTTTTTGTAACCGGGGTTTGCGTCCGCATAGGGACCCGCCTCGATCACCAAGGTAAAGGGATATGTGGGGGTATAGTCATTTTCCGGGGTTGCGCCCTTGAAATAGGAGAAAGGCACATGGATCCCACCCCGGAAGCGATCCCGGAGGAAGGATATTTCGTAGTTTGAAAGAGGTCGGGGGCCTTTCAGCCAGTTGAGCATTTCGATTCCTGCCTGATCGTCCGCACCATAGGCACACAGAGCGCAAACCGTCAGTGCTGCCGCTTGGAAGGGGGTGCTGAGGGATGCTTCCGGCAATGCTTTTAGTTGCTCTAAGTTCTCCGGCAGGTTGGCAAAGGTGAAGGTTTCCATGACTTAATCTTCCTTTCTATAACTTAATTCACCCTATCAGAGGGTGAAAGGCTGGCAAGAATAGCCTGAAGATCCCGATCCTCCAGACGGACGGACTCACCACCGGATTCAAACCAGACAAGAACCTGATACCGGTACACATGATCCTCAGCCCAAAGAACGGCAAATCTTCCCACGCGGGCTCTGCCCTGATAGCTGTCAGCGCAATAGCCCTGCCAAACCAAATTCCCCAGTTCCATGGGCGCAATCGTCTGCGGGTCGTGAGCAAGGTCTTCTTCGGGAATCTGTGTTTCGATTTGTTCCTCTTTGCTGTAACATTCCATACGGATGTAAGGCTTTTCAAAAATATGCCAGTCACTTTCCCTGCCCTTGCGCAAAAACACGCAGTTGGTTTTTACAGGGCGATCCGGATCAAGGGGGTCTGTAATGGGAAAGACCCGCCATGACGCAGGCACCAATATTTGAAACTGACCGGTATCATAAATCTCCCCAAGGATTGGGGTTTCCTCCGGCGGCTCATCCCCTGTGCGGCAGCTGGGCATCAGGAGGAGCAAGGCACAAACGGTGAGAAAAAGCACCATCTTTTTCATGGTCCAATTCTCCTGCACCGGGCGAAAGAACATCAGCCGTGGCTCACAAGCACCAGCTTCATAATGCCGCCATTGTAATACAGCGCCATTTCGTAAGCATCCATGATTTCACCGTCCGTTTCCATGCAGTATCCACTCACGGCGCCGGCGAACCAGAAGGGGTATTCCTCTCCATCGCCGCTGCGCAAAAGGATCACGCCGCCGTCTTCCAGCCGCCAAGCGCCTTCCTTTGTGCTGCCATCACCGTATTGGACATGGCATCTTCCGTCGCTGTCCAAAGAAATGCTGAATCCTTCCAGCTCCGCAGGCATAGGTGCGTCCTCATCGGAGAAGGGGGCGTAAGATACACACAGCCAATTGGTATAATCCAGATCCATAGCTTCCGGGCTCTTCCATGTGACCAGATCCGGGAAGCGGGCATAGGTGTCATAGCTGACCATGGGCTCGCCATCGGAGGTTACAAAGGAACGCCGCAGCAGCAATGTGTTATAATCCAGCAAGGTGGCATAACATTCCGGCTCCAGACCGTCTGTGTCCGGGGAAGAAGCGGAGCCGATACGAACACACCACTGTCCGTTTTCGCAGCCTTCCCGCAATGGCTCTTGCAGCACCGCCACATCCTGCCAGTAAGCAGAACCGGTCAGCTCGCCGTAGTAATCCCGCTCCTGTCTGTCTGCCACCAGAACCAATGGGCCATCCTTGGAGGTTACCTTAAACACCAGACTGGAAAGCTGACCGGGCATTACCTCCCAGGGTATACCGTCCGTTTCTCCAAAGACCATGAGCCATGTTCCTGCCAGCTCCGCGGGATGATACATCAGCCCGGCGGTTTGGGGGATAGACTTCTGTTGCATGGACAGGGTGATGCCCAGATATTCCACGGTCAGAACACCGTTTTCACATACGGCATCCAAAACCGGAGCGGCACAGAGCCGGTTTTGAAACAGGAATCTGCCTTCCGGCGTGCGCTCCCACACAAGCTCCAAATAGCTGTCGTCCATAAGGCATACACTGTCCCGTATGTCCCGGAACCGGGCAGTGCCGTCCGCGCGAACCAGCAGATCCATCAGCCAAGTCTCCGGCTGCAAAGCTCCGGGGTCATCCGCTCCTTCTCCGTCCAGACTGCTCCAGGACTCCGCTACCCAATAGGTATCCTCGTGCCCGATGACCTGATCCTCCACAGGGGTCGTGGGCGGCTCTGTCTGGCTGGGTTGGGTTTCCTTTGGTTCGGTTTGACCGGGTTCCGGCAAGGAGGGTGCCGGGGGTATCGTATCTACCGGGTCGTTGCTTCTGCCGCAGCCGGTCAGACACCCGATCAGAATGACAACAACCAATATCCAAACAAATCGCTTTTTCATCCTCGTTTACCCCATTTTCATGATGCCGGAAGCTCCTTTCACAGAGCTTCCACTATTGCTTTTCCCGCCATTCATGTCTGAAATTGTCCCGCTGAATGATTGACGGTTTCGCCGTTGTGTGATAAAATAGTTCGTGTGTCCGTTGGGGTGTTGACACAGAGTATGATATTTGCCGTATCATAGGGTATCCCTTTAGGAAAAACCTTCTGGTACAAGCTCCATACCCCCTCGTGAACTTACACTTATATTTTAATAAAACATTCTGCCTGTGTCACCACCCATTCTCAAGAAATAAGTGTGGGAATGTCTGTTGCCGCACCAAAAGTGTGGGGCAAAGGGTGGGATGGTCTTATGGAGGAGTGATTATATGGCAAAAACCCTGAGCAGGATCTCGCCCTTGTTTCTGACATTGCTGCTATCTGGCTGCAGCGCGATTGGCGATAAAGCTGCCAGCCTTTCTGTGATCTATGGAGCGGCGGCAATTTTGTCGTTGCTGTTGCTGGTTGGCTACTGCTTTGTCGCTCCCAAAAAAGACACCTGGTATCTGCTGCTGTTCGCTTCCGTTCTGGTGGTAAACATTGGCTATTTCGCGCTGTCTATCTCCGGAGAGCTGAGAGAAGCGCTGCTTGCGAACCGCTTGTCCTATTTGGGGTCGGTATTTCTGCCCCTGTCCATGCTGATGATCATTATTAACGCTACCCATCTTCATTACGGAAAGTGGCTGCCTGCCACACTTTTTGGTTTGGCGGTGGTGGTTTTCCTCATTGCCGCAAGCCCCGGATACCTTCCCATCTATTACAAAGAGGTTTCCTTTGTGATCGTCAACGGTACAGCGACCCTGCAGAAGGTTTACGGACCGCTGCACTTCCTGTATCTGGTGTATCTGCTGGGGTACTTTTCCGCCATGGTCACCATCATCGTTTATGCCACGGCAAAGGGCAAGATCGGTTCTTTGGCCTATGCGGTGATCCTCGCCATTGCCGTATTTGTCAATATCGGCGTATGGCTGGTGGAGCAACTGGTATATATTGAATTTGAGTTCCTGTCCATTTCCTATGTCATCAGCGAGTGCTTCCTTTTGGGGCTGCACCTTTTGATGGAAGAAGCGAAAAAACAGAATCCTCCATTGCCCCCGCAAAGTGCCGAACCCCCTCCCCGGCAAGAGCTTCCTTCGGAGAACCCTGATGACAGCGAATTGACTGCTCCCAGCAGTTCAAAGCAGGACGACCCGGAAGCAACGGAGCTGTTTCTTGCGGGACTGGCGAAGCTCACCCCAAAGGAACAGCAGCTTTATGACTGCTATGTTGTCGGCATGACCACGGATGTGATCATGGAACAGCTTTGCATTAAGGAAAACACCCTGAAATTTCACAGCAAAAATCTGTACAGCAAGCTGGGGGTAAGATCCCGCAAGCAGCTTATGAGTCTTCACAAACTCGTCTGCGAAAAAGAATCCCTGCCACAATAATTGATATGATCCCCCTAAAGCAGACCATGGAAGCAGCCAGAGTCTATTTTAGGGGGAATTTCTATGCACAAACCAAGGCATGGCGGAGAGGACAGTTATACCCCACCGACAAAAGGGCGCAAGAGATCAGAGAACCACCGCAGCACCATAACAAGGGTCTGCCTTAATGCTCCTTTTTGGACAGTCTGTGAAGCTTTGCCGTTGTCCACATACGGAAAGCGGTAGAAACCAACAAAATGCCCACAGCCATTGACCCGGCAAGAGCGGCTGTATGAATCCCCTGCTGAGAAAACTTTCCCATTTCTCCCTGTACGGCATAGACCATGGTGTAATAAATGGCACTGCCCGGGATCAGGGGAAGTACGGCGATAACCAGATAGGCGGTTGCGGGACAGCGGCGCAGTCTTGCCATGATCTCAGCATATACAGCGGAAAGGGCGGTTGCGGGGAGGAAGCTCATAACATCAGAAAGTCCAAGATCCATACAAATGGTATAACAGCCCCAGCTTAAAACGCAGCCCAGCAAGCTCAGGGGGCAGCCGTGACCGTGGACATTGAATACCATCATAAAGCCCGCTGCCGCAACCACGGCCCCAAGGGTTTGCGCCCAGAAGGGATATACGGTTTCCGCTGCACCGGCGGTGAGATCAAACAGACGATAACATAAAGATGCCGCCGCGCCTGTGCCTACAGCCAGAGCAACGGCAATGATCGCCACCTGCACCATGCGGTTGACCCCGGACATACTGTCTCCGTAAATCACATCCCGGACACTGTTGGTAAACAGAAGCCCCGGAACCAGAAGCATCAGAGAACCGATGATGGTTGCGTCCGGACATTTGCCAAGACCCAGCCAGAACATGGTATAGGCGGCAAGGCACAGAGCAAAGCCGGAAGCAACGGTTCTGAAAAACACATTGGTCTGCACCTTGTCCATGCACATTCCGCAAAGACCGATGACCAGACCGCAAATCAAGCCAACCGGCACATCAATAAGCTGACCGCCGAAAAACAGCGTAAAGCCCCCTGCCGCCAAAGCATGACCCAAAAGGACAAAGAGCCTGCTGTATTGCCGCACATTCAGGCGGGTTTCCTCCAGCCGTTTTTTGAAAACATCCAGATCCGGCTTCTGCTGACAAATTTCCCGGCAAAGTCCGGTAAATTTCTCCAGAGCCTCCATATCTGTACCGCCCCCTTTGGAGCGGCGCATACGGTTTAGATGCTCTCCCTCCGGGGTACGGATGCTGACGATGATGGTGTTGGGAATGGCAAAGACCTCTCCTTGTACATCGTATGCCCGAAGAAGGTGGGTAACGGTGTCCTCCACCCGGTAAGTCTCCGCGCCGCTGCGCTGCACCTCATATGCAAGGTCAATGGTCAGCTCCAAAAAAGCCTCATAATCCATGGGAAAGTCCCTCTTTTCCTCTTGTAAAAATCTGAAATGAGTATACCAGCGAATGGGGGAAAATACAAGGGGAGAAATTCCGAAAAACAGGGCGCAAAAAATCCGAAAACCGGAAAAAGTGAAAATTTCCCCAAATAGCTCTTGTGAAAACGGAAAGTTCATTGTATAATTACCCTGTATTACTGGGTATAGAAGCCCTTACAAGAAAAACACATATTGGAGGAAACGCACTATGTTTAACGCTATGATCGAAACGCTGAGAGCCAACCCCCGGAAGATCGTTTTCACCGAGGGCCACGATGCCCGTATTCTGGAAGCCACTGCCCGTCTGGTAGAAGGCGGCTTCCTGACCCCCATCCTCGTAGGTAATGTGGAAGAAGTCAAGGCCAATGC
>JAZNYB010000051.1:0-3419 GCA_045594185.1 Faecousia sp.
CATGTAGGGGCCGGATATATCCGGCCCGTACCGCACCGTAAATTTGCACGAATTTGCCCCAAATGGTACTGTTTTAAATGTTTTGCCGCCGGGCCGGATATATCCGGCCCCTACAATCCGTTGTCGGCAACTCCCCGCTAAATCGGAATTTTGCCGTCTTAGGTCGTTCATCTGCTCAAACAGCCGAACGCTTGCGAAACTCCATAACCTGAATACCCCTTTATCCAAAAACCTCCGCCGCCGCTATGAGGGGAAACACATCCTCACAAATGCTCTCCCTCCCATAGGCATCTAAAAAGCGATCCCGGTAGCGATCCGTTTTCAGGTTAAATTCCAGCGACCAGATACCCCAAAACAGGTCAATGTGCTTATCGCCCACCCCGGCAGAATCCAGATCAATGAAGCCACTGAACTGCCAGCGGTCAAGAATGATGTTGGGCAGGCAGTAGTCCCCATGAAGCAGGGTGTCCGCTTTCAGATACCTTCCCTCTTTTTCCACCCTGCTCCAAGCCGCCTCCGCGCTGTCATAACACCACGCCCCGGAGAACAGGCACAGATCAAAATGCCCTGCTTCATGGTTGCGGCGGACTGTTTCCAGATAATCCCCGGTGCGGTCAGGAACAGGGCAGCCGGCGAAGTCCGTCTCATGGAGCATCCGTAAAAGCTCCGCTGTTTTGTCACACAGCCCCTTGGGGTCTTCCAAATAGAGCCTGTCCGTGCAGTCCTCTCCGGGTACACGGCGGGTGAGCATCCAGTCCTCGTCTAAGCTCTCATAAGCCAGCACCTCCGCTCCCAGCCCCTTGCGGTAAAAGTAGTCATTCAGCGCCGCTTCTTTTTTCAGCCCTCCCTTCCGGTTGCGCTTCAGGAAAAAGCCCGTCCCCTTGTCCAAAAACCAGACACGAGCCTCCGGGGAACAACTGCTGTCGTAAACCACCGCTCCTTCCAAAAAGCCGTGGAATACCGAAGGGACAGCTTCTTTGGGTAAGGTCGTGGGCTGTCTGTTCATGGCTTTTCCTCCTGTTCACCGTTTCCTTTGCTTTTTGCCGCCGCAATGACCGTGGGGATCAATGGCACAAGGGCGCACACCAGCCCCGGAAAAGCGCAAAGGAGCAATCTGTGATACTGCTGTAAAGGGATACGCCCCATATCCGCGGCCGCCTTCCATGAAAACCAGTTTGTCCCCAGAGTGAACAGCCAGAACAACGCCCCCGGCACAAAGCAGCACGCGGCAAAGAGCCAGCCCCGGCGGTAACCGTCCAGCTTCTTTTGCAGCCCCCATACCAAAAGATTCAGCACGGCAGGCAGCCCCATCCCTCCAAGACATACCCAAAGGTTTCTTTCGGTGAAGCTGTCCAGAGCAAAGGGATTGCCAATGAATCCGGTAAAATACAGCCAGACCAGAGGGGATAAAAGGGCAGTGGCAAAGCAAAAGACGGTAAAGACACGCTTTCCCCGGGAGGGCTTCCTGAGATTTTGTTTCATGGGACATCAGCTCCTTGATTCCAGTGTTTTGGGATTATTATACCCCTTTGAGGAGGGAATGTAAATAGCTCCCGAAAGTCCGGCGGTGTCAAGGTATGCAGGCTGCGATTTCCGCTCCGTGAGAGGTGTTTTCAGACCTATTGACAAATGGGCAAAGTTGTAATACAATGGTTGCACGGTTGTGCGCCGATAAAGAATAGGTAGATATGCTCTTTGGAGGAATGTTTTTATGTTTGAAAAAATCGTAGAATACGCTTCCCGTCAGTTGGATGTGGATGCTTCCGAGATCACCCGTGACACCACCTTTGAATCTCTGGGCGTCGACTCTCTGGACATCGTGGAGATGACCATGGACTTCGAGGAAAAGCTGGGTGTAGAGCTGGATATGGAGGATGCCAGAATCACTACCTTCGGTGAATTGGCTGACTACATTGAGGAGAAGATGAACTGATCTCCTAAAACCAAATATCCTTGTTATTTGCAGCCGGCTTATAGCAAGGTCGCACTAGTCGGGGAGTTAGCGGTGCCCTGTAGCTCGCAATCCGCTATAGCGGGGATGAATCCCCACACCCGGATCGTTCGTAATGTCGTCTGGCCCGCGTAAGCGGTGTTGAAGAATTGGTCTCGCGCAACGGGCTCCCGTGAACCATGTCAGGTGGGGAACCAAGCAGCATTAAGCGGATCTGTCCGTGTGCCGCGGGGTCGCCGGTTCCGAGCTGGCTGCCCGGGTATCGGGCGTTACGGCGGTTCAAATGTGGGTGTGCGATCTTGTTATGAGCCGGCTCAGTCTATACTTTTACGGAAAAATCTTTCTTTTGGGGGTGTCCTTGTGGCTTATCAGGCATTATATCGAAAATATCGCCCCCAGGGGTTTGATGAAGTGGTGGGTCAGGATGCCATCACCAGAATCCTGCGGGCGCAGGTGCAGACAGGCAGGCTCAGCCACGCTTATTTGTTCACCGGCTCTCGGGGCACCGGCAAAACCACCTGCGCCAAGATCATGGCGAAGGCGGTCAACTGCTTAGAGCCCATAGAGGGAAGCCCCTGCAATCGCTGTGCCGCCTGCCGGAGCATTGACGAAGGCACCTGCATGGATGTTCTGGAAATCGATGCCGCTTCCAACAACGGCGTGGATAATGTGCGGGACCTGCGGGATGATGCCATCTATTCCCCCGCCTCTGTGCGCTACCGGGTGTATATCGTGGACGAGGTGCATATGCTCTCCATCGCCGCCTTTAACGCCCTTCTCAAGATCATCGAAGAACCTCCGGAGCATTTGATCTTCATTTTGGCTACCACGGAGCTGCATAAGGTTCCCGCCACCATTTTGTCCCGTTGCCAGAGATTCTCTTTCCGGAGAATTTCCCCGGAGGATGTAGCGGGAAGGCTGCAATTTGTGGCATATCAGGAGGGCATCGACTTAGAGCCTGCCGCCGCCATGGTTTTGGGGCGCATGGCAGACGGCGCGCTTCGGGATGGCGTGAGTCTTTTGGATCAGTGCGCTTCCGCTGTGGTGGGGGCTGTGACGGAAGACAGCGTTTATACCTGTTTGGGCTTAGCCGGAGCGAGACACGCCGCCGAAATGATGACCTGTGTAGCAGAAAAAAACGCCCCCGCCGCCCTGAGCCTTTATGACAAGCTCTATGTGGGAGGCAAGGATGTGGGCGCGCTGCTGGACGAGCTGTGCTGTCTGGCGAGAGATCTTCTGATCTTGAAAACCGCTCCCAAGGCAGGGCTTTCCATGCTCTCCGGGGTCAGCACTCTGGCAGAAGCGGAAGCCCTGAAGGACAAGCTCTCTGCTGGAGAATTGGTCAGAATTATGACCCTTTTGCAGGACACCATGGCGGGCTTTACCAGAGGTGGCAAGACCCGACTGGATGGAGAGGTCTGTGTTCTTCGCCTGTGCCAGAGCCAGCTTTCTCTGGACGCGGAGTCCA
>JAZNYB010000052.1:0-7609 GCA_045594185.1 Faecousia sp.
AAACCTACCGACAAACCAAAATTTGCCCTGCTGCTTTAAGCCCATAACCTGAAAGACCAAATCTGATAACGGCGGTGTTTTAATATGAAAGAGATCTTCCTTTTGAAGCTGGGCGAGATCGTCCTGAAGGGCGAAAATAAGAAGCAATTTGAGAGCAAGCTCCGGCAGAATGTCCGCAGACGGATGAAGGCCTTTGGCGAATTTGATGTTTATATTATTCAGTCCACGGTGTATGTGGAGCCCATGAACGAAAGCTGTGATCTGGATGGCGCGTGGGAAGCCTGCCACTATATTTTCGGTGTGGTATCCCTGTGCCGCTGCCGTCCCTGTGAAAAGGATCTGAATTCCATTTTCCAGGCAGCAGAGACTTATCTGGGAGAGGAACTGGACTGCGCCAAATCCTTTAAGGTGGAGTCCAAGCGTTCCGTCAAGGGCTTCCCTCTGACCTCCATTGGCATTTCTCAGGAGATCGGCGGCAGACTGGCAGAGGCACACCCCCATCTGACCGTGGATGTGCGCCATCCGGAATATACGGTCTATGTGGAAGTCCGGGATCTTGCCGCCTATGTCCATGGCCCTGCGGAGGCGGGAGCGGGCGGACTTCCCACCGGGGTTGGGGGCAGAGCGGCGGTACTTCTCTCCGGGGGCATTGATTCCCCGGTAGCGGCTTATATGATCGCCAAGCGGGGCGTGGAGCTGGAGTGTGTCCACTTCTTCTCCTATCCCTACACCTCCGAGCAAGCCAAGGAAAAGGTTCTGGAGCTTGCCCGGCTGGTGACCCGGTTCTGCGGCCGCATGACCGTAAATATTGTTGGCTTTACCGCCATTCAGGAAGCCATCCGGGACAACTGCCCGGAGGAGTATTTTACCCTGATCATGCGCCGGTTTATGATGCGCATTTCCCAGCGGATCGCGGAAAAGCACGGCTGCAAGTGCCTGGTCACAGGGGAAAACTTAGGTCAGGTGGCATCTCAGACCATGGAAGCCATGGGCGTGACCGGGGCTGTAGTGACCCTCCCCATTTTCACCCCCCTCATTGGCATGGACAAAGAGGAGATCGTCCGCATTGCCCGGCGCATCGGCACTTTGGAAACTTCTATTTTGCCCTATGAGGACTGCTGCACAGTCTTTACTCCCAAGCACCCCAAGACCAAGCCCCATTTGAAGGAAGTGGAGCGGGTAGAGTCTGTGCTGGATGTGGAAGCTCTGATTACGGACGCTCTGGAAAATACGGAAAAGGTGACGGTGTGCTATGAAGAAAAGGAACAGGAAACAAGCCCGGAGTCCAATTTCTAAAACCAAGCCGGAGGATGTTCTGCAAGCCCTTCGCCAAAGAGGGCTGCACCTTGCAACCGCCGAGAGCCTTACCGGGGGCGGCGTGGGACAAGCCATCACTGCTGTTCCCGGATGCTCTGAGGTCTACAAAGGCGGCATTGTCAGCTATACCAATGAGATAAAGCAAAATCTGCTCCATGTTTCGGAGAGAAATCTGGAACGGTTCGGAGCGGTGTCTGCCCCTGTTGCCATGGAGATGGCGAAGGGAGCAAGAGAAGCTCTGGGGGCGGAAGTGGGCATTTCCACCACAGGGCTGGCAGGCCCGGGAGGGGATGACTTCGGTAACCCGGTGGGTACGGTATTCATCGCCTGCGACTGGGACGGCAGAACGGTTTGCCGGGAGTGCCATTTTACCGGCAGCCGGGAGTGGATCAGAACCGCAACCATTGAAGCTGCACTAAAGCTGATTCTGGAGACTGCCACGGGCGAGCCGAAGCAAACCCAGATCTTGTTCTGAGAAGCTTCGGTGAATGGGGTCGGTTCTCCCCTTCGTTGACAAGAGAAGTCCCCAATGGTAAAATAAGCCCATAAAAACAGAAAAAGCCTCTCCCGGGAGGAAAGAAAGGATCGTGGTATATGAAACGGATATTCGGCCATTTGAAGGCTTACCGCTGGCCCTTGATCTGGGGTGCTGTTTTAATGGCTGTGGCAGCGGTGAGCCAGCTATTGCTTCCCGCTTACATGAGCAACGTGGTAGACGAGGGTATTTACGCGCTGGATTTCTCTGTGATCCTGCGGTATTGCGGCATCATGCTTGCCTTCTCCCTGTTGGGGGCGGGAGCGGGAATTTTGGGCAGAAAAATGGCATCCACCGTGGTTTCCGGCTTCTGCGCCGATCTGCGGGGCGCGGTTTTCGGGAAGGTCATGGGCATCAGCCATAAAGCCTTCGGAAAAATGGATACCGGTGCCATGGTCACCCGCTCCACCCAGGACATTATGACCATCTCCTGGATCGCGGATATGCTCTCCAGCAATATTATTTCCATTCCAGCCATGTTCGTGGGCGGCGTGGTGCTGTCCTATATGGCAGACCCCAGGCTTTCTCTGATCATTCTGTGCGCCGTTCCTCTGGTTTTTGTGATGGTTGCCATAATCGGGCGAAATGTCACCCCCCGGTGGCAGCGTTCCGATGAATACATCGACAAGCAGAACGAGCTTATGCGCCAGCGGCTGCGGGGCATCCGGGTCATCCGTGCCTTCCGCCGGGAAGCGGACGAGCATGGAAAGATTGCCGATGCCACCAACATCATGGCAGATAACATTATCAAAGCCAATGTTGCCATGCAGTCTCTCAACCCCATTGCCGCGGGGCTTCTCAACTCCGCCACGGTGATGATCCTGTATCTTGCCGCCCGGGGAATGGAGAACGGGACTACTGCCGCCACGGGAGGCGATGTGCTGGCTCTGGTGCAGTATGTGACCTATGTTGTCAGCGGTGTTCTTGCCGCCTCCCATGCCATTATTATGATCCCCAGAGCGGGGGTCGCCTGCCGCCGTATTCTGGAGGTCATGGATCTTCCTGACGATGAACAGTCTCAGGGAAAGGAACAGCAGCTTAAAGGCGGCATCGAGCTGAAAAATGTGACCTTCTCCTTTGAGACGGACGCGAAGCCTGCTGTGGAAGAAGTTTCCATGGAGGTATACCCCGGAAAGAAGGTTGCCATTATCGGCTCTACAGGCAGCGGCAAAAGCACCTTGGTGAAGCTGCTTCTGGGCTTCCGCCAGCCGGGAAAGGGACAGATCCTGTTCGACGGCACAGACAGTCTGGAATTAAACGGCAGCTCTATCCGGGGACAGATCTCCTGCGTGCTGCAAAAAACAGCCATTTTTACCGGCACGATCCGGGAAAACATCGCCATGGGTAAGCCCGATGCCACGGACGAGGAGATTTGGCGGGCTTTGGACATTGCCCAGATCAGAGACTTTGTGGAAAAGCTCCCCGATGGGCTGGATCACGAGCTGGAGCTTTCCGGCAGCAACCTCTCCGGCGGTCAGCGGCAGCGCATCGCCATTGCCAGAGCCATTATCAAGGACGCTCCCATTTACATATTTGACGACAGCTTCTCCGCGCTGGACTTTTTGACGGAATCCCGCCTGCGGGCAAGACTGCGCCAGGAGCTGAAGGACAAGACCCAAATCGTTGTTACCCAAAGAGTAACTACAGCCAAAAGCTCCGACTGCATCTTTGTTATGGAGCGAGGAAAAGTGGTGGACTTCGGTCGCCATGAGGAGCTTTTGCCCCGGTGTCAGGTCTACCGGGAGATCTACATTTCCCAGACAGGAGGTGACAGCGTATGAGCCGGGGCGGTCGCCGTCGTTTTCGCACCCCCGCACCCAAAATGACCGGGAAGGAAAAGCTGGCTCTTTACGGCAAGGTCTTAAAGGAAGCCCGACCCATTTGGGGATGGATTCTGGTTAGCTGCCTGATCTGCTGCGTGATCATCGCCTGCGCCACCATTGGCCCCAAGGTTACAGGAGCGGTCACCGATGCCATTTATGTATACTGGCAGTCCGGGGCAGCCGGAGCGGGTCTTTTGGAGCAGATCGGTGGGTCTTTGCTGATCCTTCTGGCTGTGTATCTCACCGGGGCTCTCATGCGATACCTCAATATGTGTCTCATGAATCATGTGGTGAGCCGCCACTATACCTGCGCCATCCGCATCCGGATGTCAGATAAAATTCAGAGACTTCCTGTAAAATTCGTGGACAGCACCCCTGTGGGACAGATTTTGGAGAACATGACCGACGATGTGTCTGCCATGGGCAACTCCGTTCATCAGGTGGTCAACACCTTAATGCAGGGCGTTTTGCAGATGATCTTCATTTCCGTTGCCATGCTTCTGGAGGATTGGCGGCTGGGACTTATCGTTCTGGCGACCACGCCCTTTTCCGTCCTGCTGTCCATTTACATTTCCGGCAAGGGCAGAAAGTTCCACCAGAGGAATTTTGCGGAATCCGCCAATCTCTATTCCGTGGTTGAGGAAAGCTACACCAACTTTGCCACCACCAAGGCATACAATCTGGAGGGCAATCTGGTATCAAAGCATAAGGCGATCAATGACCGGCAAAAAGATGCCCAACGGCAGGCGGTATTTCTTTCCGGGCTTGCCCAGCCGATTATTACCTTGGTCAACAGCTTGACCTTTATCGCTGTGAATCTGGTGGGCGGATATCTGGCAGTAAAGGGAGCTGTGCCTGTAGGTACAGTGGTAACCATTATCCTGTTTGCCCGGCAGTTCTCCGCCCCTTTGGAGCAGATCGCCGCCGGTGTTTCCCAGATGCAAAGAACCTCTGCCGCCGCTTACCGGGTATTTCATTTTCTGGACACCCCGGAGGAAGATCCCAGAGAAGGCTCCGTTGACCCGGAAGCCGTACGGGGCGAGGTGGAGTTCCGCCATGTTGCCTTCTCCTATGACCCGGAAGTGCCTTTGATCCGGGATTTGAGCTTCAAGGCAAAGGAGGGTCAGACCATCGCCATCGTTGGCCCTACAGGAGCGGGAAAAACCACTTTGGTGAATCTGCTCATGGGCTTTTATGACATTGACGGTGGTGCCATCACCGTAGACGGAAGACCCTTGTCCAGCATGAACCGGGACGAAGCCAGAGAGCTTTTTGCCATGGTCTTGCAGGAAACCTGGCTTTTCCGGGGAACGGTTGCGGAAAATGTTGCCTATGGTAAGCCTGACGCAACCAGAGAAGAAATTATGAAAGCCTGCGACGAGGCATATTGCGACCACTTCATCCGCACCTTGCCTCATGGGTACGACACCATCATCGGTGACGAATCCACCACCCTTTCCGGCGGACAGAAGCAGCTTCTCACCATCGCCAGAGCCATTTTGACTGACCGCCGCCTGCTGATTTTGGACGAAGCCACCTCCAATGTGGACACCCGAACGGAGGTTCTCATTCAGAAGGCAATGAACCGGCTGATGCGTGGGCGCACCTGCTTTGTCATTGCCCACCGCCTTTCCACCATCGTCCATGCCGATTCCATTCTGGTCATTAAGGATGGAGACATCGTGGAGCAGGGCAGCCACAAGGAGCTGCTTCAAAGAAACGGCTTCTATGCCCAGCTTTATGCCAGCCAGTACGATAAGGGAGAATAAAAGTAAAGCAAGAGCCTGCTTCCGAGATTTGATATGATCCCCCTAAAGTAGACCATGGAAATATCCAAAGTCTATTTTAGGGGGAATTTCTATGTCCAAATCAAAGCATAGCGCAGAATGGAAGATAGCTCTTGTAAAGAAGTATCTATCCGGAGAAGGTAGTTATGCCACTTTAGCAAAGACATACAGCATTGACAGAAGAACATTAAGAGATTGGGTGCGAAAATATCAGGAGCATGGAGAATACGGTTTCAGTTGCGGAGGAGGAAATAGGCACTACAGCAAAGAATTTAAGGTAAAATGTGTAGAGTCTGTTCTTAGTGGGGAAGGATCGGTTGACGATATTGTCGCAAAATATAATATTTCAGACAGAAGTGTTCTCCGGAGCTGGATTAAGTGTTATAATGCCAATATGGAACTCAAAAATTACGAACCGAAACGGGAGGTCTATATGGCAGAAGCACGGAGAAAGACTACGCTGGAGGAGCGCAGAGAGATCGTTGACTACTGTATTAGCCACAACAATGACTATAAGGGTGCCGCATCTAAATACGATGTTTCCTACAGCCAGGTATATTCCTGGGTTAGGAAATACCTGAAAAATGGTGTAGAGGGTCTTGAGGATAAGCGGGGGCACCACAAGAGTGACGACGAAGTGGACGAATTGGAACGGCTTCGCCGGGAGAATCTGCGCCTGAAACGGCAGCTCAAGGAAAGGGACATGCTGTGTGAGCTGTTAAAAAAAGTGAAGGAATTCGGAGGGAGGTGAGCCTTGGCAAAGTCAGATTTGAATCTCAATATATGGCAATTCAGCATTTCTTTGAGACGGAAGGCTGGAGTATTCGTTGGATGTGTGAACAGCTGGGCATAAACAGGGCGGCTTATTACAAGTGGCTGCACCGAGATGTCCCAGAAGCGGAACAGGAGAATATCCTCATTTCTCAGCTGATCCAGGAGTACGATGACCGTTTTAACCACATTCTGGGCTATCGCCGGATGACCATGTACATAAACCGTCTTAACAACAAGCATTACAGTAAAAACCGTATTCACCGAATTATGAAAGTGTTGAACATTCATTCTGTTATTCGGAGAAAGCGGAAGAAATACCAGTCCTCTACGCCGGAAACCACCGCAGAAAACCTGTTGAACCGGAACTTTTACGCATCCGCACCAAACCAAAAGTGGTCAACAGATGTTACAGAGTTTAAGTGGTATGAAGGGTCTATTGTACACAAGCTCTATCTCAGTGCAATCTTGGATCTATATGACCTTTCTCCGGTTGCCTGGGTTGTAAGCAACCGCAACGACAACAAACTGGTGCTGGATACTTTTGAACAGGCAATCCTCAGCAATCCGGATGCAAAGCCCATCTTCCACAGCGACAGGGGCTTCCAGTATACCAGCAAGGTCTTTCAAAACAAACTACTGAAGCAAGGCATGCAGCAGTCCATGTCTAGGGTTGGTCGCTGCATTGATAATGGTCCTACAGAAAACTTCTGGAGCATTGTAAAGAGTGAGATGTACTATCTCAACACATTTACAGATGAAGCATCCTTGCGCAAGGCTATTGCCGATTATATGGCTTTTTACAGCACCGAGCGAATGCAGGAACGCTTCAAGGGTAAAACTCCGGCAGAGGTGCGCACAGAGGCTCTGATCGCGGATTCCCCGGAACAATATCCAATTCCTGAAAATAGGCGCATCAAGAAATATAAGGCTCGGTTCGCTGCGTAAACAAAACAGCTGCCACCATAACGGCAGCAGCTGCTTGCATTTTTTAGTTATTTTCCCGGTCTACTTGACAAGGGGCGGTTCAGCGTTTACCGGGATGGGGGATGGGTTTACTTTAGGCTTATCAATACATACCACCCTGCGCGGCAGCGGCGGCCGCGGCAGCATCGGCAGCGGGATCGGGCTTGTCGGCTACCAGAGCTTCGGTAGTCAGAACACAAGACCCGATGGAAGCGGCATTTTCCAGAGCGGAACGGGTGACCTTGGTGGGGTCAACGATGCCGGCGGGGATCATGTCCACATATTCATCGGTGTAGGCGTTGTAGCCATAGCCGACCTTGCCGGCATTGCGGATACGCTCAAATACCACGGAGCCGTCCACGCCGGCGTTCTCAGCGATCTGACGAACGGGAGCCTGCAAAGCCTTTGCC
>JAZNYB010000053.1:0-7911 GCA_045594185.1 Faecousia sp.
TTTTGCCTGAAACATATGCGCAATTGGTGAGCTTGAAGCGCGCCTGAATGAACTCGGCGTTTTCCGGGATATAGTGCAGGGGATGCACCGCTGTGGCACCGGCAAAGGGGAAAGAGCCTCTTGTGGTGGTGGTTCCGATCCGGGTCTGGTCGGTGTCAGACATCACATTGACCGTAAGGGTTCCGGCTGCGTTGTCCACTGTAAAATCCGTGTAAGGTTTCTGATAAGATGCCCAATGGCTGCCACTGCTCAAGTCAAAATTCAGTCCGCCATAGGTCTTGGTGGCATAACGAGCCTGATCTTCGGCGGTATTGCCAAAATCGAAAAGCAAATGATCTTGAATGGGAAGCGCCGCTTCCGGACCAATATAAATATAGTCCAGATAGAATGCGGCGGTTTTGCCTTCCGCAGAGGTGATCCAGTTAAAGCAGGGGGAGATGCTTGTTACTTCTCCAAGCTTTGTTATGTTGGTGCCACCGGTTTTCATATCCGACAACTTATAGGTTATGGTGAACCAGCCCTTGTCGGATACATCCGCCACCTGGAAGTCGTGACAAACATAGTTGACTCTGTATCCTGCGGAGCTGTTTCCATAGTAGAGTACCAGACGACCAACGCCGGTATAGTCGGCATATTTGTTCTGTGCCTGTCCGTTCTCGATTTTGAAGCGGATCTGCAAATAGTCATCAGCGCTGGGCCTATAGCTCAAGGGATATATCTTGTTTGCGCTGCCGCTGTGAACATAGCCATAGCCTGCATAGGCGGAGCTTCCGGTCATCTTCATATAGCCGTCCGTAATGGTAGGATGCTTGTATTCCGTACCGACAGACCAATTTCCAGCCTTGTCCATATTCATACCGCCGTAAATATCGGAGGTATAGCGGATACGGTCTGCTTCCGTGTTGTCAAATCCAATGTAGAGCTGATCGTCGGCAGGAGCTCCGGATTTGGGCCCAATATAGATGTAGTCGATCTCAATGGTGGAATTCAGGAAATACCGCATGGTTAAGCGGACTCTGGACATATCAAAGTTGGCCCATTCTGTGGGAATGATCCATTCCTTTACCGCATATCCGGTTTTACTAACATCTATTTCTTCTGAGGCAGGATTCCTGTATACATCCTGACGGTCATTATATCCATAAACCGTCAGTGTCGGCACGGTGTTTGCTCCATAGGTATTTACATTGGTGGTTTTGTCGTAGTCAACAACTTTATAGCGAACCTGAAGAATATCTCCCACCTTGGGGGTATAGCGGAGAGGATGAACAGACTTGGAACTGGTAAGAGAGGTTTCCACATAGGCACTGTGGTCATTAACCGGCGCACCGTCTACCGCAAGGGTCATAACACCATGGTTAATGTCAATTGAGGTCATATCCACACCCTTGTACCAGTGACCTTCCCGATTAAAGTCCAAGTAGCCGTATGCGGGATCGTTGAAGGCATCGCGGTCGTTTGCGTATTCACCGAAGCCGAAGAAAAGTCTGTCTCCGGACTTGGGTCCCAAATAAATGCTGTCGATGGAAACGGTGCCTTCCCGCAAATAACCGATCTGAAGCATAAAGCTGACCAGCTTGTTATAGTCTCGGATCTTGCTGTTGGCCAGATCCACTGTTAAGGTTAGGAACTGACCTTCAGATGCGCCTCCGTCTAAGTAAGCATCACTGATATAGGCTTTAATGACAGCTCCCGACCAGGTGCGGGTCTCCTCGGGAAGATAACTCAGCCCTATAAAAGGTGTGTCGGAGGAGCTGTACCGTTTGGCATCATTGAATTTCAGGCGAATACGGAAGATCTCCGCTGTGCCTGGATCAAAGGAAAAAGCCGTAGAGGTCGTGGCCTGCGCATCATTAAAGCTGCCGTTCTTATCGCCGGGGCAAAGATAGGTGGAATGTGTCCCCTCTCTTTGTGTCAGATTTATGGTCATAGTTCCGGCACTGTTATCCATCATAACGGCATAATCGCCATTACTGCCGGTGCCGGAAAGACCTGCTGCCCAGTAAGCCGCCTGGTCATAGTCCCGGCAGGAATAGAACTCCCGCATATAGCGAGATGACCCGGTTCCGTCAAATTCAAAGGAAAGATGATCTGTCGGTGCAACGGAAGCAAAGAGAAGGGAACCACAGATGGCACGCATACTGCCACCGGAGGGAACATTGACCAGTGTGGGTTCTGTCTGTCCCTCCTCCTTGGTCATATAGGTGCTGGAGCCGCCGCCGTCCATATTGATGGCGTAGTAACAGCCGGCATCAATAAGCATCTGAGCTGCTTCGCTCAAGGTGGCGCCGCCGCGCGTACCGGCAGAAGCGGTAGTCTGGGCATCAATGACCATCATGACGACTTTGCCATCTTTCGTAATGCCCACACAGGTTCGGGGGTGACGCTTGGTACCCAGTTTGTCGCTTTCCTGACCCACAAAGGCCTTATCTTCGTCTACATTGGGTGTGTTGTTCACACCTTCCTTAACAAGCAGAACATTGCCGCTAATAGCCTCCCACATATGCTCCCGGTAATTGTTCCAATCGGATGTACCGGCGCCAATGACAGCACTGCCGTCTTTCAGTATGGCAAAGAAGGGTCGTCCATCATAGGACCAGTACTGGACACCTTCCATAATATGTGCGCCCGCAAACCCCTGAATACCGGAGATGCTGGGAATGTTGAAGAATCCACCGTTACAGCCCGCAACAACACGGTAGTTTTCGATATAGCTGGCACTGGTGGGATCCTGATGAACCTTTTCTGAGGCGATGATTTGTTGATCGACAGTAGCTGTTACACAGCTATCAAATGCGGGATTGTTATCCTTGTAACCGTTAAGCACCATAACATCGCTGCGGTTAATATCCGCTGTCGCTACATAGTATTTTACGGTTCTGGAATCATCGGGATAGACTGCGGTATGGATTTTCTGGGTAATGCCGGGGGCAAGGGTCTTGGAGCTTGTGGATTTTACGGTGTAAAGGGATGCAGCTTGGGATTTAGGCAGGAAGGGCAACAGGAAACTCAGCAGGAGTATGGCTGCGCAGAGCCTGAATGCATAAATGCGGTATGGTTTCATACAATCTATCCCCTTTGTGTATATTTTGTGTGGGTATAGAGATATCCAAGATGTGCAAAGGCGCAAAAACCGGTGTTTGCGATTCAAGTTGCAGCCGTAAAAGATAAGCACTCTTATACACAAAGGATTTTTGTGCTGGTTACCTTCACTTTTCTTGGATTCTTATACATTTAACCAAAGTAATTATATAATTTACGGCAGCCGTTGTCAATGTGTTCGCATAACTGGAAATAACGGTATGCACCAATGGCTGCCTGCCACATACGATGTTGTCTGTATCCTTGGAAAACAGTTGTATTTCTTCCCCCAATTTGCTATGATGTAGAAAAAGGGGGATAGAGAAATGAGCCTGATGAAGCAGAATTCATTGTATGGAGAATTGGAACGATACTTAAAGGAAAACTACCGCCCTCCGGTGTTTCCGCAATTTTCTATGCCCATGGCAGTCCCCATGGCAAGGAATTCGGTAAAAAGCAAGGCATCCAAACCTGTCGATACTTTGGCATTGGAGGAATGTGCCTTTGAAAGTGATAGCCTGGAGGAGTACCTTCATCGCATGGATGAGAGTTTTTCTCAAATGCTTCTCCGGCTCATTGATGAAAGGGGTATGACCGACAGTCAGTGCTATAAAAAAGCGCGGATCAGCCGAAAGCTCTTTTCTAAAATTCGTTCTGACATTCATTACAGACCCAGCAAACCTACGGTTTTGTCTTTTGCCGTGGCTTTGGAGCTTTCTCTGGAGGAGACAAAGACCCTTCTGGAGCGGGCGGGCTTTGCGTTGTCTCCCGCCAGCGAATTTGACCTTATTGTGGAATTTTTTATCGGGAAGGGGATCTATGACCTTTTCACCATCAATGAGGCACTTCTGGCTTTCGACCAAAGCCTTTTGGGTGGGTGCGAGGGCTGAACCCTGTTTTATTGTCGCGCAAGGGGGATAAGGACAAATGAAGAAAAACAAGGGATTAAAGAACAATTCCAGGTTTCCCTACATACGCCGGGAACTGAAAAAGCTCTACGGAAAGGAAAAAACGAAGCAAATCGTGTCTTTGGCAGAAGTGCATTATGACGGTTGCGTTCAGATTTGCACAGATGCCACACCGGGAGAATGGACACATCTTCAAAACACCATTTTGCCCACAGTTTCCTTTTACAAAGCACTTTTGGAGACGGACCCGGAAAACGCTTTGACTTGCGTGCAGGACATTCTCTTGGGGCTGTGTCAAAAGGGCGGAGCAGCTATGGGAAAGCTCCTGAGATTGCCGTGTATGCGGTCTGTCTTTATGTGGCTCCTTCCCAAAATGGCGGATAAAATGTTTGGGGAAAGCTGCGGTTTTGGGACGGCAAACCGGGAAGTGACCAAAAGAATGTTAAAAATGGATATGACCGCCTGCCCCTATTGCAAATATGCGGAGCTTTTGCGGTGCAGGGAATTGATGCCCTTGTTTTGCGAAAGTGACTTTGCCACCTACGGAAACCTTCCCGGTATCCAATTTGAACGGACGGAAACCTTGGGAACAGGGGGAAAACGGTGCGATTTCAAATTTTACCATACAGACCGATAAATGTCTCCTGTCAGGCGACCACAAGACAAATAAATCCTCCTATAATGTGCTTGTAAGCAAACCCAAACAACACATTTCAGGAGGATTTTTTTATGAACAAAACGACGGAATTGGTATTCATTCTGGATCGCAGCGGCTCCATGGCGGGGCTGGAAGCGGACACCATGGGCGGCTTCAACGCCATGCTGGAAAAGCAGAAAAAGCAGGAGGGCGACTGCTTCGTGACCACAGTGCTGTTTGACCATGAGCTGCTGACTCTACACGATCGCCTGCCCTTGCAGCAGGTGCGCCCCATGACCGGGGAGGATTATCAGGTGCGGGGCTGTACGGCTCTGCTGGATGCCATTGGAGAGACGGTCAGGCACATCGAAGGCATCCACAAATACGCAAGGCGTGAGGATGTCCCCGACCAGACCATTTTTGTCATTACCACCGATGGTATGGAAAACGCCAGCAAACGGTACACCCAAAAAACGGTGAAAGAGCTGGTCGAAAAGAAGAAAGAGGCTGGATGGGAATTCTTGTTTCTGGGGGCAAACATTGACGCGGTATCTACGGCGGGGGGTTTCGGTATTGGCAAAGACCGGGCAGTAACCTTTACCAATGACAGCGAGGGTGTCCGGCTAAACTATGAGGTTCTGGGAGATGCGATCTGCGCCGCAAGAGCCTGTCAGCCCCTTGCCGCCGACTGGAAAAGCCGCATTGAGGAAGATCACAAGGGGAGAAGCAGAGCTAAAAAGAATCTGAAAAAAGATTGAATTTTACAACAAAACCGTGGGAAAATCAGGAAAAAACAGGTGAATATGTGATTTTTGGTTGACGGAAGTCTCTGTGTGTACTATAATAAGTCGTAAGCTACCGATCTGTTTTTCGCGGCAGGAGGACAGAAGGTGGTAAAACTTGTATATGCACAAGGGTGAAAAGCCCGGAGAGAGATGTATGGAAACTGTAGAGAAAAAGAAAACCACAAGAAAGCCTTGGATGCGTTTTCGGCACAAGGTGGTGCGAAATCTTTTGTCGGTTGTGCTTGGTCCCTATTGCCGCCTGAAATACGGCATTAAGGTGGAGAAATTTAAGGAGCAGGGTGACAGGCAATATCTCATTGTCATGAACCACCAGACAGCCTTTGATCAGTTTTTTGTGGGACTTGCTTTTAAGGGACCGGTTTACTATCTGGCTTCTGAGGACTTGTTCTCCATGGGCTGGGTGTCTAAACTGATTCGTTATCTGGTGGCACCCATTCCCATTAAAAAGCAGACTGCCGACCCGGCAGCGGTGAAAAACTGCCTGCGGGTGGCAAGAGAGGGCGGCACCATCGCTCTGGCTCCTGAGGGAAACCGCACCTTCGACGGAAAAACCGTGTACATAAAGCCCGGTATCGTGCGTATGATGCGTCTGATGCGGCTGCCCCTTGCCATTTATCGCATTGAAGGGGGCTACGGTGTCCATCCCCGATGGAGCGATGTGGTTCGCAAGGGCAAAATGCGAGGCTATGTCAGTCGTGTCATTGAGCCGGAGGAATACAAGACCTTGTCCGATGAAGAGCTGTATGAGCTGATTAAAAAAGAGCTTTATGTGGACGAGGGCTGTGTTTCCGGCACCTTCCGGCACAAAAAGCTGGCAGAATACCTGGAGCGGGTGGTTTATGTCTGCCCCCATTGTGGATTGTCTGCCTTTGAAAGCCATGATGATATTGTGCAGTGCAAGACCTGCGGGCAGAAGATCCGCTACCTCCCCACCAAGGAATTGAAACCCGTGGAAGGAGACTTCCCCTTCCGGTTTATGACCCAGTGGTATGAATATCAGTGCGATTTTGTCAACAAACTGGATTTGGATAAGTATCTGGAAAAGCCCATGTATGAAGATAAGGCTTCTCTCTATGAGGTCGTTCTCTACCAAAACAAGAACCTTTTGGAAAAGGAGGTCGGCTTGTCGCTCTATGGTAACAGGATCGTCATCCACAAGCCCGATGGGGAAGAAATGCTTTTGCCCTTTGATGGGGTGAATGTAGTCACGGTATTGGGCAAAAACAAGCTGAATATCTATTATGACGGTCGTGTTTTCCAGATCAAGGGAGACAAGCGGTTCAACGCCTTAAAATATGTCAATCTGTTCTATCATTACAAAAATGTGAAAGAGGGAAGCGAAGATGGGGAATTTTTGGGACTTTAATGTATGGGGCGGCTTTAATGTGGTCGCGGTATTGCTCATGAGCCTTTTGGTTGGACACGCCTTGAAGCGGAGCATTCCTCTTTTGCAGGCATCCCTGATTCCCACCTCTGTGCTGGGCGGCTTGATCCTTTTGGCAGTCGCTGCCATTTACAAGGCGATTACCGGAACTGAGTTTTTTGATGTGCCCTTCTTCGGCGGCAACGGTTCAGCTACTCTGGAGATCCTTACCTATCACGCTCTGGCTCTGGGCTTCATCGGCTCTGCCCTGAGAACTTCCGAGGGGAAGATAGACAAAAAGCGTACCAACGAAATTTTTAACACCGGTGTAACCACTGTTTCTACCTATCTGCTGCAAGCTGTATTTGGCTTCGGTATCACCATTGTCGCGGCTTACATCATCAAGGGATTCTTCCCTGCTGCCGGCGTGCTGCTGCCGTTTGGATACGGTCAGGGCCCCGGACAGGCTCTGAACTACGGCAACATCTACGAAACAGACTGGGGCTTTGAGGGGGGCAGAAGCTTTGGCCTCGCCATTGCTGCCATGGGCTTTATCAGTGCAGCTCTGGGTGGCGTGATCCATTTGTACATCCTTCGGAAGAGGGGAAAGCTGGTTATTACCACCAAAGAGGACGAAAAGCTCAAGCCTGAGGATGTGCAGGGAGAAAACGAGATCCCCGTGGAAAGTACCATGGATAAGCTCACGGTGCAGATCGGCTTTATTGCCATTGCCTATTTCCTGGCACAGCTTCTTATGTTCGTGCTGGGGCTGATTTTGCCGGGAATGAAGTCTGTGATCTACGGCTTTAACTTCCTGTTGGGTGTTCTGGCGGCCACGGTGGTGAAGACTGTCCTGAATTTCCTGAACAAGAAGCAGATCGTCCACAGAAAGTATACCAACAACTTCCTCCTTACCCGGTGCAGCAATTTCTGTTTTGACCTGATGGTAGTTGCCAGTATTGCCGCTATCCGTCTGGATATGGTGCAGAAGTATTGGGGCATTTTGCTGATTCTGGGCGTTGTGGGTGACGGCCCTCCTTATATCTACAACTACTTCGTGGCAAAAAAACTATTCAAGGAATATCAGGAGGAACAGTTTGTTGCCATGTTCGGAAT
>JAZNYB010000054.1:0-3319 GCA_045594185.1 Faecousia sp.
AGAACGACATGGCTCCGATCCGACTTTGACCACCGCTTCCGCCATTGCCAAAGAGCTTGGCATCTTGGAGAGCGGAGACATAGCCATTACCGGCAAAGAGCTGGATGCCATGACTGACCGGGAGCTGGACGCGCAGGTGGAGAATATCAGTGTGTACGCAAGAGTGTCTCCTGAAAACAAGATCCGCATCGTCAAGGCATGGCAGAGAAAGAATCAGGTTGTCTCCATGACCGGCGACGGTGTCAACGACGCCCCCGCCCTGAAAGCCGCCGACATTGGCTGCGCCATGGGCATTACCGGCACTGATGTTGCCAAGGGTGCCGCTGACATGACTCTGACCGACGACAACTTCGCCACCATCGTCGATGCCGTCCGGGAGGGCAGAGGCATTTATGCCAACATCAAAAAGGTGGTTGGCTTCCTTCTGGGAACAAACATCGGTGAGGTCATCACCGTCTTTGTTGCCATGCTCCTGTGGCACAAGTCCCCCCTGCTTTCCATGCAGCTTCTGTGGATCAATCTGGTTACGGACAGCTTGCCCGCCATTGCTTTGGGCATGGAATCCGTGGAAAAGGACATTATGGACAAAAAGCCCAAGCCCAAGGATGAAGGTCTGTTTGCTCACGGCTTTGGTATTCGTACCGTTTTACAGGGCGTTATGTTTGGCGCGTTGTCTCTCATTGCTTTCTATTTGGGTCAGAAGTATACCGGGCAGGATGCCGGCGGTCAGACTCTGGCTTTCATGGTTTTGGCACTTTCTCAGGTGGTGCAGGCGTTCAATATGCGCTCTGAGCATTCCCTGTTTAAGATCGGCTTCTTCACCAACAAGACCCTCAACAAGGCGGCTCTGGTTTCCGTCATTCTGGTGGCTCTGGTTATGTTTACGCCCCTGTCCTCCCTCTTTGCCCTGATCCGGCTGCCTTGGGAGCTGTATCTGATCGGTCTGGGTCTGATCCTGGTGCCCCTGGTAGTCATGGAGATCACAAAGGCTCTGGGACTGACGAAAAATCACAATTAAAAACACAAGGGTCTGCGGTGAAAAACATCGCAGACCCAATTCTTTATTTTCCAAAGGTATCCAGCACCGGGAATTTCTTTTTCAGCCCCCACCACAGAAGCCCGCCAAAACAGCCTCCCACGAAATTCAGCAGCACATCGTCCACATCCACATGGCGACCGATGAAAAGCTGCACCGTCTCAATAAACACGGTCAACAGCAGAGAAAGCAGCGCCACCCGCCAGACGGAGCGGTTTTTCCTCCACAAAAGCACCAGCCCGAAGCCCCAGGGGATGAACATGACGATGTTGCCCACGATATTCACCATAAAGCTCTGGGTGGAGGTGTAGTTAAAAAAGCGGCGAATGGTATGAAAGGGGACGAGATTCATATACTCCCTGGTTTTCAGGCGGCTCATTCCCAGCTCCCAAAGGGCTTTTGGCGAACCGTAGTTCCCATTCAGTGCCAGAACCAGAAGTCCCGTCATAAACAGCCAGAAGAACATCATCGCTCCCTCCCGCCTGTTCCACTCCCTCCATGGGCGGCGCAGGAGAAGATAAAAGGGAGCGGTCAGGAGCATTGCTTTCAGCAGGGTTTCAAAATAATATGCCATAGTGCCTCCGGGAAAAGGTAATTTCCCATATTGTACCACAGGGCTTTGCGAAAATCCACCCTATGGGGGAGAGAGTTAAAATTTTCCCTTCACTTCCCTATTGATTTCAGGCGAAAAATAGAGTATCCTATACCCATCCACAAAATCAAGGAGGAAATACTTATGATCGAGTTCCCCACCCCCGAATCCGTGAACGAGGAGATCGTGACCGAGGAGATCGACAACATCATCGTTCTCAACGACGAAAACGGAAACCCTGTAGAGTTTGAGTTCCTGGATCTCATTGAATACGAAGGCAACGAGTATGTGGTTCTCGCCCCCATGGAGGGAAGCGAGGTCGTCATTCTCCGTCTGGAATCCGAAGATCCCGACAGCGAGGAAGAAACCTATGTCGGTGTCTCCGACGAGGCGACTCTGGAAGCGGTTTTCGCCATTTTCAAAGAGAAGTTCAAGGATGTTTTCAACTTTGTAGACTGATTCCATACTCCCCTAAGACCATGGGCTTTTGCCTGTGGTCTTTTTGTATATAAAAAGGTCAGCCCGAAACCCCAGGCTGACCGATGATTTTCAGCTTCAGGCAGAAACAGAAAACTGTCTGAAAATTTGGGTTTGGCGGACTGATCTCTCACAGAAATAATCAAATCCATCCCCCAACCATTCACTATTCACTATTCACTTAATCCGTGCCCCATTAGCTCCTTTATAACCTCCCCCGCGGCGATCAGCCCCGCCACGGCAGGCACAAAGGAGGTGCTTCCGGGGATCTGCCTTCTGGTAAACTCCCCCCGGGCGGGGTCATTTTCCCGGCGGCTTTCCTCCAATAAGGCTTCCTCCAGTTCCGGAATCGGTTCAAGAGCTTCCTCTGTGGAATAGACCACCTTCAGCTTCGTGATTCCCCGCTTTTTCAGCTCCTTGCGCATGATCCGGGCAAGGGGACACATGATGGTTTTGGAAATGTCAGTCACTACAAAGGCGGTGGGATCCAGCTTGTTGCCTGTGCCCATGGAGCTGATGATAGGGACACCTGCCCGATTCGCCTGCTCCACCAGAGCCAGCTTTCCTGTAACGGTGTCAATGGCATCTACGATATAGTCATATCGGGAAAAGTCAAACAGGTCTGCGGTTTGGGGCGTATAGAAGGTCTTGTGGACGGTGACCTTGCAGTTGGGATTGATGGAATGGACTCGCTCTCTGGCGGCATCCACTTTATGCTGCCCTACAGTGTCCCATGTGGCTATAATTTGGCGGTTGATGTTGGAGACGGACACCGTATCATCGTCCACCAAATCCAAAGCACCAACGCCTCCTCTTGCCAGAGCCTCCACCACATAGCCCCCAACACCGCCGATGCCAAACACCGCGACTCTGGCGGCGGCAAGGCGTTTCAGTGCAGCTTCTCCCAAAAGCAGCTCCGTTCTGGAAAATTGGGTTTCCATAGGCTTATCCTCCTGTTTGCTCCTGTAAATCCTCAAAAAATCCCTCTGAGTACATCCAGCGTTTTTTCCCCCATGTGGCAGATCACATCTGTCAATTCCAGCTTTTCCAAAAACGCCTGAGGTATTCCCTCCATGCCTAAGTACGCACCCAGAATATTGCCCGCAATGGCACCGGTGGAGTCCGCGTCGCCGCTGTGATTCACGGCAGCCCGGAGGCACGCGGCAAAGTCCTTCTCATATTTCAGGCAGCAATAAACCGCAATGGCAAGGGCT
>JAZNYB010000055.1:0-6985 GCA_045594185.1 Faecousia sp.
TTACTACTATGTAGATGGTGAGATCGGCTTCGGCGCAGGTCTGGTGCTGGTGGATGGAGACTATTACTACATCCGCTCCGGCGGTTACGCCGCAATCGGAGAGTATTATGTGTCCATCACCAACGGACTTCTCCCGGAGGGAACTTATACCTTTGGCACGGATGGCAAAATGATCCGGTAAGCATAATCTCAAAATCTGCGGTGAGGTTCGCCTTGCCGCAGGTTTTTTGCTGTTTTGCCTTGAAAATGGGCAATTTTGGTGGTAATATAGCCATAAAGAGAGCGATTCGGATAACTTTTTATGGAGGAATTGCGTATGAAAGCAAGAGTTTTTTCTATCCTTCTCATGGTATGTATGCTTTTGGGCATGGTGCAGGGCAGTATCTTTGCCGCAGAAGGGAACACCTGCGGAGAAAACGCCCTTTGGAGCTTTGAGGAAGAAACAGGAATCCTCACCATCTCCGGCAATGGGGATATGGAGAACTATACCTACAGCAGCCCCGCCCCGTGGTACAGCCTGCGGGACAGCATCCAAAAGGTGGTGGTGTGCCAAGGCATTACCGCCATCGGAGACAACGCGTTTCTGGACTGCGGGCGGAGATTCACAGAGGTGTCCCTTCCCCAAGGGCTGGAGCGCATTGGAAACTATGCCTTTTCTGACTGCGTGAGCCTGAAAATCGTCAACATTCCCGATACCGTGACCACCATCGGCAGCGGGGCGTTCTTTTACTGCTTTGCCCTGACCGGCATTGTCATCCCGGACAGTGTTACAAGCATTGGCGCATCCGCTTTTGATGACTGCACCTCCCTGACCAGTGTCACCCTTTCCGGGAACATCACGGAAATCAGCGATTTTCTGTTCTTCCGCTGTTCCAGACTGGAAAGCATTGCCATTCCTGAGGGCGTGACCTCCATTGGAAACCGAGCCTTTTATTATTGCAACGCTCTGGAAGAAGTGACCATTCCCCAAACGGTTACATCCATAGGGGACTGCGCCTTTAACTACTGCTCCAGCCTGTCCCATATCCGCTTTGCGGGAAATGCCCCTGCCATCGACGATGATGCCTTTGATGGTGTTACCGCCATGGCGCACTATCCCGGGGGAAACCGCACATGGACGGAAAGCAAGCGGCAGAGCTATGGCGGCAGCCTGACATGGATCGCCTATGACCCGGAAACCCGGGGAGAGATCATCCCCGAAAACGGTTTGTATTACTATTATGTGGATGGGAATATCCAATACGCCGCCGGGCTGGTGTGTGTAAACGGAGATTATTATTACATCCGCTCCGGAGGGTATGCGGCGATCGGCTCTTACTGGTGTACCAATACCAACGGCATCACGGAGGAAGGCTTCTATATTTTCGGGGAAGACGGCAAAATGCTCCTGACCGACGAAAGCAAAACAGGCATCTACTACGAGGACAGCAAGTATTATTACTATGTAGACGGCGAAATTCAGTTTGCCGCAGGGCTGGTTTTGGTGGATGGCAGCTACTACTACATCCGCTCCGGGGGTTACGCCGCCATCGGCTCTTACTGGGTGACCAACACCAACGGCATCACGGAGGAAGGCTTCTATATTTTCGGGGAAGACGGCAAAATGCTCCTGACCGACGAAAGCAAAACAGGCATCTATCTGGAAGATGGACGGTTTTACTACTACATAGACGGAGAAATTCAGTTTGCCGCAGGGCTGGTTTTGGTGGATGGGGACTATTACTACATCCGCTCCGGGGGCTATGCGGCGATCGGGGAATATTATGTCTCCAATACCAATGGACTCATGGAGGAAGGGTTCTATACATTTGACTGGAATGGGAAGATGATTTTGTAAGCTAATCCTCTGAAAAAGCGAAGCGGGCTCCCCGGGGAAAGGGAGTCCGCTTTTTTAGTGTCTTTGGAACGGTTTAGCTTTCAGAAATGTCCGCAGGTATTTCCTCCTGCGCCTTGCCGGTATTTGCTTGTTTGGCGGTTCTTGCCTCGCTACCGCTTAAAAGGTCGTTGATCAATAAGGTGACATGGGCGGCGGTGCGGCGATCCAATCCGGTCAAATCTGCCATCAGCCCATGTTCCCGTCCCAAAAGATAATCAGTGGTAACACAAAACAGGTCTGCCAGCCGTACCAGCATTTCAATGGAGGGCTGGATGTTGTCATTTTCCCAATTGGAGACAGCTTGCTTTGATACGCCCAGCTTTTCCCCCAGAGCGACCTGACTGTATCCGTGGGCAATTCTCAGTTCCCGGATGCGTTCATTCAGCATAGTATTGCTCCTTTGTCCATATCTTAAATACTATTATCTATTTACTCTTGACATACTGTAAATACTTTAGTATATTTATAATGGACTTTCGGACAAAAAGTTCAACAATCTACGAAAAAGGAGTAATGAAAGATGAAAAAGCGTATCTTATCGTGCCTGCTGGCGATTTGCCTGCTGGTTGGTCTTTTGCCAACGGCGGCTTGGGCGGCAGACATTGTTGCCTCCGGCACTTGTGGAGAGAATCTCACTTGGGAGCTGGATAGTGAGGGAACCTTGACGATTGAGGGCGAGGGGGCTATGGAGGACTACAGCTCTTGGTCTGGCGCACCATGGAGTTCCTATAGTGATTCTGTTTTTTTGGTTAAAATTGGTGATGGCGTGACCAGCATTGGGAAGTATGCGTTCCCAGCCTATTCCAGCCTGACCTCCGTCACCATCCCGGACAGCGTGACCAACATTGGGTACTCTGCGTTCTCAAACTGCACCAGCCTGACCTCCGTCATCATCCCGGACAGCGTGACCAGCATTGGGGAGTATGCGTTCTACTACTGTACCAGCCTGACCTCCGTCATCATCCCGGACAGCGTGACCAGCATTGGGGATTGTGCGTTCTCAGACTGTTCCAGCCTGACAGGAATATGGGTAGATGAGAATAATCCAAATTACAGTAGTGATGCCTGTGGCGTTCTGCATGATAAAAGCAAGACAAAGCTGATTCAGGCTCCCGGAGGCATAGCGGACACCTATGCCATTTCCGACAGCGTGACCAGCATTGGGAAGTATGCGTTCTCAGACTGTTCCGGCCTGACCTCCGTCACCATCCCGGACAGCGTGACCAGCATTGGGGACTCTGCGTTCTCATGCTGTACCAGTCTGACCTCCATCACCATTCCGGACAGCGTGACCAGCATTGGGGAGGATGCGTTCTACTACTGTACCAGCCTGACCTCCGACATCATCCCGGACAGCGTGACCAGTATTGGAGACTATGCCTTTTGTTTCTGCACCAGCCTGACCTCCGTCACCATCCCGGACAGCGTGACCAGCATTGGGGATTGTGCGTTCTCAGACTGTTCCAGCCTGAAGCAGATTTGCTTCTGTGGGAATGCGCCAAGTATTGCTCCTGAGGCATTCTATCGCGTTACCGCCACAGCCTATTATCCGGAGGGCAACGCCACTTGGACTTCTGAGGTAATGCGAGACTACGGCGGAACTATCACCTGGGCTCCTTATACCCCCAACCCCTTCACCGATGTCCCCACCGAAAAGTATTATTACGAACCGGTCATGTGGGCATATACCAACGGCATCACCGCCGGTGCGACCGCCACCACCTTCGATCCCAACGGAACTTGCACCCGAGCGCAGGTGGTCACCTTCCTGTGGCGTGCCGCTGGAAAGCCCGAGCCCACAACCACCAATAACCCCTTTACCGATGTGGATTCCGATGATTATTTCTACAAGGCAGTCCTTTGGGCAGTAGAAAAAGGCATAACCGCAGGAGCGACCGCTACCACCTTCAACCCCAAGGGAGCTTGCAACAGAGCGCAGGTGGTGACCTTTATGTACAGAGCCGCCGGTTCTCCCGCTGTCAGCTCTCAGAATAATCCTTTTGAGGATGTTCCAGCGGATAAGTATTACCACGACGCTGTCCTTTGGGCAGTGGAAAAGGGCATTACAGCAGGCATAAGCGCGACCAAATTCGCCCCCGGCAACACCTGTACAAGAGCCCAGATCGTCACCTTCCTGTACAGAGGATACGCAAAATAACCGAACATACCCCAAAAGCGGCGCAGAGTAGAAAACTGCGCCGCTTGTTTTTATACTGCGGACAAAAATAATACTCCTGTAGTCCGGGCTCTTTCATTGACAAAGCCCCCGGGGAATCGTATAATTACCTTGGATAGTTATACAAAAAATACCAAAAGTCCCCCCAAAGGAGCGAATATGCCATGAAAAAGTTCATTTCTGTTGTGTTGATTCTCATAATTCTACTTGGTGTGTTTCCCGCGTCCGCAGCGAAAGCGGCAAGCCCTGTTACCAATATGCCCACAGGGGAGCTGCTTTTCCTCACCCTCTATCAAAATGGAGCGTCTCCTTACCGCTGGAACGCGGCGGGAACGGGCACGATCAACAGCAATATCCATTTGGACGATGCCACCGGGTCAAACTGCAATTTCCGCCTGACCCATGTGGAAAACGAGTGGTATGGGATCAAATTCATACAGGATAATGGCATTGACCGCTATGTGGATGTGGCAAATAAAAGCACCGGTGACGGCGGCGTTTTGCACATTTGGGAGTCCTCTGACGATAAGCTGGCAGGAAACGAGCATCGGCAGTTTGCTTTTTACGATGCGGGAAAGGACAGTGCCGGAAATCAGCTCTATTACATCAAGATTCGCCACAGCGGGAAATGGGTTGGCTTGAAGGACAATGCCGTGGGGACGGAGGTACAGCTTGTGCAAACCTCCGCAAATCCTCAAAAATGGTATGTCACCCCCTGTACCGTTCCCCTCAGCGGTCAGGAAGCTTACCCCTGGGTGGAAAGCACCGGGCTTTACTGCGAGTTCTTTTCCAAAAACAGTATGCAGTCTGTCAGTGTGAAAAACCGGGAGGGTAATATTGAAACAGACGGCATGAATCTGAATGTTTATACCATCGGTCAGAGCAGCCGTTGGCTTTTGCGGTACAACAAGTCTTACAAGGCATACGAGATCGCTTCCACCCAGTACGAAACCAAGGCGGGGCTTTCTCTCACAGGGAAGGTTTGGGACACGGAATCGGAATCCGCCGAGGGAAAGGTAAACATTTGGAGCGTGCAGGAGAAAACCCGCAACGAAAATACCAGCCAGCTTTGGCGGTTTGAGAAAAACACGGACGGAAGCTATAAAATGCGCAATGCCAAAAGCGGAAAATATGTCTGTCTGGACGGAGATACTTTGGCGCAGGGAGAGCGAAGCGCGGCCCAGGATTTTGTGATTTCCTTCCTGTCTACGGATTCTACTCAGAATTACGGAAATGTCTTTGCTTCCGGCGCACCGGAGCTGCAATGGATGGGAGAGATCCCGGATTGCGTGCTTCTTTCGGAGGTAAACATCCCCGCCACCCACGACACCGGGGCAAACGCGGTGATCCAGGATATGAACAGCGTGCTGGATAACGCCTCTGTGACCAAATGCCAGAAGCACTATTTTGAAGAACAGCTTGCCACAGGCATCCGCAGCTTTGATGTGCGCTGTAACGCGGGAGCGGAAAACGCAAGTGTCCATGATGTGATGATCGTTCACGGCGGGGCATATTTTCAGTGCTATGACCGCTATGGAAAGGAACTGAGTTTGGGGGAAATTCTGGATATTTCCAAGGCGTTTTTACAGGCGCAACCCACAGAAACCCTTATTTTGCTCATTAAACCCGATGATGGGACTCACGAGGACATCGCCCGCACCTTGGGGCAGTATGTAAAAGATAATCAGGACTTGTTCTGGCTGTCTGACACCGTTCCCACCATGGGACAGGCGCGGGGGAAGATCGTTCTTCTCCGCCGCTTTGAAGATACCACGGGAAATGCTGCCTTTGGACCTGACCTGACCAAATGGGACGATCAGGATTACGGCGCCACAAAGGGACTGGTAGCCATCCCTCAGGCAAGCGGGGCGCAGGTCTATGTGCAGGATGCCTATCAGCAAACAGGGGACAATAAAATTTCTTATGTACAGGGAGCTATGCAGGACAGCGGCAGTGTTCCCAAGGATGCCTATATTTACAATTACACAAGCTGCACCTTGGGCTTCGTCATTGACACCACCCGCACCGTCAACGCATGGCTTTATGGACAGAATTTGGGGACGAAGCGGCTGGGTATGGTCATGCTGAACTATTCCGATCTGATCATGGCAAGGAAGATCTACGAAACCAATGCCTTTGATGATGCCGATGCCAACAGTCATATCTATGGCTCTGTTGTGACCGCCCCCACCTGTACGGAACAGGGCTACACCACCCATACCTGCACCTTCTGCCACCACAGCTATGTAGATTCCTATATAGCGGCAACGGGGCACAGCTACGAAGCGGTCACCAGCGGAACGACCATCACCTATACCTGTTCTGTTTGCGGCGACACCTACACCGAAACCGTTGCCCCCGATCCCAGCCTGAAAAACGGCATTTATCTGGAAAACGGTCTGTATTATTACTACATCAACGATCAGATCCAGTATGCCGCCGGATTGGTGTGTATTGAGGGGGATTATTACTACATCCGCTCCGGGGGCTATGCCGCCATCGGCTCTTACTGGTGTACCAACACCAACGGCATCACGGAGGAGGGCTTCTACATCTTCGCGGAGGATGGCAAAATGATCCTGACGGACGACAGCAAAACCGGAATCTACTTAGAGGACGGCAGGTATTACTACTACATAGACGGCGAGATCCAGTTTGGAGCGGGTCTGGTTCTGATCGACGGAAGCTATTATTACATTCCCTCCGGAGGCTATGCCGCCATTGGCTCCTACTGGGTCACCAACACCAACGGCATCACCCAAGAGGGCTTCTACATCTTTGCCAACGATGGCAAAATGATCCTGAACGATACCTCCAAGAACGGAATCTACTATGAAGATGGTCTGTACTATTACTATGTAGACGGAAATATCCAGTTTGGCGCGGGCTTGGTGCTGGTGGATGAAGATTATTACTATATCCGCTCCGGCGGT
>JAZNYB010000056.1:0-15797 GCA_045594185.1 Faecousia sp.
GCAAAGGCTGTCGGCAAGGTCATCCCCGAGCTCAACGGCAAGCTGACCGGTATGTCCATGCGCGTTCCCACTCTGGACGTTTCCGTCGTTGACCTGACTGTCAACCTGGCTAAGCCCGCCAAGTACGAGGAGATCTGCGCCGCCATGAAGGCCGCTTCCGAGGGCGAGCTGAAGGGCGTTCTGGGCTACACCGACGAGGCTGTTGTCTCCTCCGACTTCCTGGGCGATCCCCGCACCTCCATCTTTGATGCCAAGGCCGGCATCGCTCTGACCGACACCTTCGTGAAGGTCGTTTCCTGGTACGACAACGAGATCGGCTACTCCAACAAGGTTCTGGAGCTGATCGAGCATATGTACAAGGTTGACCACGCTGAGTAATTCTCAGAGTTCCAACTAAAATTCGCCGCCCCTTTCCTTTTGGGAGAGGGGCGGTTTTCGCGTTTTTCAGTTTTATGCGCCGTAGCCCTGTCGCAGAATGGCATCTACCACCCGATCCACACAGGTCTGACAGATTTCTTCGCTTTCCGCTTCCACCATGACCCGGACTACCGGCTCTGTTCCGGACTCCCGAACCAGGATTCGTCCTGTGTCCTTTAGCTCCGCGGCAACGGCTTTCACCGCTTCCCGAACCCGGGGGTCATTCTGCGCCGCCGCCTTATCCGTGACCCGCACATTTTTTAAGACCTGAGGATAAATGGTCAGCCCTTCAGAAAGCTTGCTCATGGGGCATTTTTTCGCCAGCATGACTTCCATGACCTTCAGGCTGGTGAGAATACCGTCTCCCGTGGAAGCGAATTTGGAGAAAATAATGTGACCACTCTGCTCCCCACCCAAACGGCAGCCGTGGTTCATCATATATTCGTAAACATACTTATCCCCCACGGCGGTTTTGGCGTAGTGGATGCCCAGTTCATCAAAAGCCTTATAAAGCCCAAAATTGGACATGACCGTAGTCACCACGGTGTTGCTCAGGAGCTTTCCCTGCTCCTTCATATAATTTCCGCAAATGTAGAGAATATGGTCGCCGGTGACGATATTTCCCTTTTCATCCACGCACAGGCAACGATCCGCATCTCCATCATAGGCGAAGCCCACATCCAGACCGTTATCCAAAACGAACCGTTGCAAATGCTCAATATGGGTAGAGCCGGCGTTTTCGTTGATGTTAAAGCCGTTGGGTTCGGCATTCATCACATAGGTTTTTGCCCCCAAAGCATCAAAAACCGACTTGGCAATGTTCCACGCGCTTCCATTGGCGCAGTCCAGCCCCACCTTGATCCCCTTGAAGGAGTACATTCCCAAAGAGATCAAATAACCGATATAGCGGTTTCGCCCTGCCACATAGTCCACCGTCCTGCCGATTTGATCCCGCTGAGCAAGGGGCAGCTCCTTCCATGGACGATCAAAGACCATCAGTTCCCCATCCAGATAGGCTTCTACCAGAGAAATGACCCCTTCGTCCATCTTCTCCCCGGAGCCGTTAATGAGCTTGATACCGTTGTCATAATAAGGATTGTGGCTGGCAGAGATCATAATGCCGCAGTCGAAACCATCGGTTCGCACCACATAGGCAACGGAAGGGGTGGTAGTCACATGAAGAAGATATGCATCTGCCCCGGAAGCCACCAAGCCACCCACCAGAGAGTATTCCAGCATATACCCGGAACGGCGGGTATCCTTGCCAATGACGATCTTTGCCGGTTCATCACTGCCGGAGCGGCGTTTGAGCTGACTGTAGTACCACCCCAAAAATCTTCCCACCTGAAAGGCATGATCCGCAGTCAGGCTTTTGTTGGCTTCTCCCCGAAAACCGTCTGTGCCGAAATATTTACCCACAAAACCGCTCCTTTCAACGCTTTTTCACAAGCTGACCGTTGTTTTTCAAAATACTGTCTGCCGGGATCACACCCCGCACAAAAGTCAGAGGATAGATATTTGTCTTTCTGCCAATGACCGTGCCGGGGTTGAGAACTGCATTACAGCCCACCTCTACAAAATCTCCCACCATGGCACCCACCTTTTTGATGCCTGTAGGCATTTGCTCACCATCGCCATGGATCACCACCAGAGTTTTGTCTGACTTCACATTGGAGGTCAGTGAACCCGCCCCCATATGCGCCTTGAAGCCCAAAATACTGTCTCCCACATAGTTATAGTGCGGGACTTGCACCCCATCGAAAAGGATCACATTTTTCAGCTCCACGGAGTTTCCCACCACGCAATTTTCTCCGATCAGGGCAGAGCCGCGGATAAAGGCACAGTGGCGCACCTCAGTTCCCTTTCCAATGATGCAGGGCTTTCCCACAAAGGCTGTGGGAGCTATGACCGCTTCCCGGTGTATCCAAACCTGCGGAGAAACCTCCCGGTATTCCTCCCCCAGAGCCTCCCCCAACTGAACGACCCGATCCTTTATCCCGGGAAGTGCCTCCCAGGGGTATTCAAAACCAGCCAGATATTCTCCCGCTATGGTATGGCTGAGATCAAACAGTTCCTTTGTCCTGACCAAGCAAACCGCTCCTTTCCGTGACCATGGTTTTTATTATGAGGATTATACCGTATATACAACCGTTTGTCAACAGTTTTCAACTTTTTTTGTATCAGTTTCAACTTTACCATCTATCAGGTACTACATATTATATCACCTTTGCACAAAAAAAGTCCCGGTGGCGGCTCGCAAAAGCCACACCGGGACAATTTTTCTCTTGCTTCAGCCGCCGGATTCCTGCAGGATCAATTCTCCCTGATACATTCGGTGACTGCGATAAATGGTGATGGTTACGGTATCTCCCGCCTCATACCCACTGAGAACGGCATTTAAATCCTCCTGATCCGAAACATCCACCCCCGCCACAGAGGTGATGGTATCTCCCCGGCGCAATCCAATCTGCCACGCATGGGAATCCTCCGGCACTTCCGTAATATAAAGCCCCTGAGGAAGATCATAGAAGAAGCGATACTGGGAATCCAGCACCGTCGTCTCCACCCCTAAGCTGGGTCTGCCGGGTACATAACCCACAGCGATCAACTGGTCGATGATCTCTTTGGCGGTGTTAATGGGAATGGCAAAGCCCAAAGCCTCCACGCCGCCGTTATAATAGCTTCCGATCTTGGCGGTGTTGATGCCGATGACCTGCCCATAGCAGTTGATGAGGGGACCGCCGGAATTTCCCTCGTTCAGGGCAGCCGTGGTTTGAAGCAGTGTCATGTGTTTTCCTTCAATGGTCAGATCCCGGTTGATTGCGGAAATAATGCCCTCGGTCATAGTTCCCCGAAGCTCCAGCCCCAAAGGATCCCCAATGGCTACAGCAGCATCTCCTACCCGCACCTGATCGGAGTTTCCAAATTCCGCTGGGGTAAGCCCCTGAGCAAAGATTTGAAGCACCGCCAGATCGCTGGTGGCATCCTTGCCCACCAAAACAGCTTCACAAGCTCTGCCATCATAAAGAGTCACCGTGAGGCTAAGCCCCTCATCCACCACATGGCAGTTGGTAATGATATAGCCGCTGTCTGTCATAATGATCCCGGAGCCATAAGCAGTTCCCCTATGGGATACCGCCGTGATGGAAACCGCGCTGGGGCTGACCTTGCTGTAAATTTCCTGCAAGGACAGTCCGCCTGCCTGGGGAACATTTGGCACTGCCTCCGGGGACTGGGAAATGGTCAGCTTTTCCGTGTCTCCCCCCTTTTCCGGGGACGCCTGAGTAGGCTCATGGGGCTGTTCCACTGCCTGTAACCCTTCTGCGGATGAATCGGTGGCATCAAGGGTGTCGGCAGTCAGCCCCGGCCCTTTGGTCTTTGTGTCAGCCCGCTCTGAGAGCCTGCTGAAAACCGCAACAGTGCTTCCCACGAGCACCGCCGCCAGCAGCACCCACACCAGGCAGCACCCATGGCGTTTGGGTGGATTCGTCCGCCCTGTTCCATAGGTACCATTATATCGTTGTTCTACCCCTGTGGGGATAAATTCCGGCTCCACGGGATTCTCATGGTCATGGAACATAGGGCTTCTCCCTTCTGTTATAGACTGTTTACTTTCGTCAGAGTAAAGGTAAATTCTGTTTTTCCTTCCCGGCTGGTAACGGAAATGTCCTCGCCATGGCTGCAAACAATGGTTTTTACGATATACAGACCCAAGCCCCAGCCGTCCCGGTTCAGGCTTCGGCTCTTGTCGATCTTATGGAAGCGGTCAAACACCAGAGGAAGCTCCTCCGGAGGGATGCACTGACCGGTGTTGGAAACGGACACATAGACCTTGGAGCCGCCCTCCCGGATGGAAACACCCAAAGTTCCTTCCTCCGGGGTAAACTTTACGGCATTGTCGATGAGGTTATATACCACCTGTGTCAGAGGATCCAGAACACCCACGGCATACACCGGGTATTCCGGAAAATCCACCTGTACATCCAGCTTTTTGTCATTGATCTTCTTTTCAAAGGCAATGAGCACCTGCCCCACACATTCCGTTACATCAAAACGGCGCATTTGCTCTTTGGGGAAGCCCTGATCCTGCAAGCGGGAAATATCCAGCATACTGCGGACCAGCCTGCTGAGTCTCTTGACCTCCTGAGATACCAGTGCCAAATAATGCTCTCTGCGCTCCGGGGGAACTGTGCCATCCAGGATCCCATCCACATAGCCACCAATGGTAGTCATGGGGGTTTTCAACTCGTGGCTCACATTGGCAACAAACTCCTGCCTTTGGTACTCGCTTTGCTCCAGACTGGATGCCATATTGTTAAAAGCCATTGCCAGCTCGTCGATCTCCTCGGTGTTATTGCCCCCGGTCTTTACTCTGGCACGAAGATTGCCGTGTCCAAAGGCTCTCGCCGCTTCCGCTACCTCTTTCAAGGGTCTGGTCTGATTTCTGGTATAGATGGAAATGCTGATCACGCAAAACATCAGGGCGACCAATGCCACCATAACGAACAGCTCTGTGATCTGAGCGAGGATACCGCTGGTGCCGTGGGTCGCCTGAGACACCACCACCAGCCCTGCGGTTTCGCCCAGAACATCAAAGGTTTTCCCGGCGCAATACCGTTCCTCCTCATAGATACCCTTTAAGGTCTGAACCCGGAAATCTCCCCCTTGCCCCAAAGTTTGGTTTACATAATCTCCATCCAACATCCTTCCCACATGACCGCATACCGGCTCCTGGCAGGAGCAAAGAAGAACCTCTCCCTCCCGGGAGCAAAGGAGCGTATCCGTTCCGGAAACCTGAGCGGCAAAGGCAAGATTCATACTCAGATTCAGGTTGACATCCATATAGGCAGAAATATGGGAAAAGGCATAGGCAGTAGCATAGTCCGAAGCCAGTGCCGCCATATTTTCCGCGTTGGCGGTCAGCTCAGCCTGCTGCTCCTCCAAAAGATAGCTCCGCACCAAGCCCCAAAAGGACACACCCATGAGAACGATCGCCGCCAAAATGGTAGCCGCCGTTACGGTAAAGAGCCTTCCGAATGTGGTTTTCACCCGCCATTCACCTCGAACTTATAGCCCACGCCCCATACGGTCTTGACACTCCACTGCTGGGATACGCCCTCCAGCTTTTCCCGCTGCCGCTTCACATGAACATCCACCGTCCGTGAGTCTCCGAAGTAGTCGAAACCCCAGACCTCGACCAGAAGCTGGTTTCTGGTGTACACCCGATTGGGTGAAGAAGCCAGATGAAACAGCAGCTCCATTTCCTTGGGGGGCGTGTCCACCTTTTTTCCGTCCACGGTCAGCTCGAAAGCATCCATATCAATGATGAGCTTGTCAAAAACCAGCTTGTTTGCTTTTTTCTCCACCGACCCCACGGAGCGGCGCAGCACCGCCTCAATGCGGGCAAGCACCTCTTTCATCTCAAAGGGCTTGGTGATATAGTCATCGGCGCCGCTTTTTAAGCCTGCCACCTTGTCCCCTGTCTCGCCCTTAGCGGTGAGCATAATAATGGGAGTCCGGCTCTCGGCACGGAGGGTGCGGCAAACTGCCCAACCATCCATGACCGGAAGCATGAGATCCAGCAGAACAAGATCCGGCTTGATTGCACGGAATTTGGAGACACCCTGCCCTCCGTCAGCTGCGATGGTCACAGCGTAGCCCTCTTTTTCCAGATATAGCTGCAAAAGCTCCGCGATATTCTTGTCGTCCTCTACGATCAATACCGATGTTGCCATAAAAATGCCTCCTTTTACCTCGTATATCCCCATTATACCTCTTTTTTACTCCATGGGGTGAACAAATTGTAAAAGTTACAACATTCTTTCCGGTTTAATGATTTTTCTCCCAGACCTTCTCCCGGTTTTGACAGGAGAACAGGATCACCTGTCGTTTTTGCTCTGCCAAACATTTCAACACCTGCTCCGCGCGGCAGTCATCGAAGCGAACCAGAGCATCATCCAGAATCAGTGGTGCCTGCGGCAAAAGGGCATCCGCAACCGCCAAGCGCAGAGCCAGATACATCTGCTCTCTGGTACCGGCACTGCGCCAACAGCTCTCATGGGTCACAGTCTCCCCTTCCGCGGAAGCAAGCAGAGAAAAGTCCTCCCGCAGCAGGAGATTGTCATATTTATCCCCGGTAAAGCCCCGGAGCAGCTCTGCCGCCCGCTGAGAGATTTTAGGCGCAAAACGGCTTTGCAGTTCCCGCTGTGCCTGCCCCAAAAGCTCCTGGGCGCAGACAATGGCGGCATACCAGGTTTCCAGCTCTGCCACCCGCTGAGCCAAGCTCTTTTCCTTTAATTTCAGATCGGATACAGCAGGAAGGGCTTTGCTCTGTCCCAGCGTGCGATCCAGCCGGGAGCGAAGCTCTCCTGTTTTCAGCTCCAGCCGGGACAATTCCCTTTTGGTCTGTTCCCGGCTCAAATCCAATTTTGTGCCTTGTGCGGCTTCTGTGTCACAAATGCCCGCTGCCATATGCTCCATGGCTTTGCGGTGCTTTTCCGCCCGGATAAATCTGCGCTGCAGGTCTGCCCGATCCTCCCACAGCTCCAAGGCTCTGCGCCAAACCTTTTCGTCCACGCCCAGTGCCTTTTCCCTTTGGGAAAGCTCATCCATAGCCTGCTGCAGATCCTTGTCCCGCTCCGCTTTTTTCGCCGCCGCTTCCTCAGCCAGACGGGAATATTCTCTTGCCAGCTCCACCGGGTCGCAGCCTTTGTACTCCGTCTCCAGAGCTCTGCGATAAAGCTCCAGCTCCCGGCGGTCTTTCCTCCGCCGCTTTACCCCGGAAAAGCCCAAACACAGGCACAAAATGCTTACCAGAGCCGCTGCCGCCGCTCCCCACCAGGGAATATACCGCGGAAGGAGCAGCCAGCCGGCGATCCCTGCCGCCAAAACAAAGGCAGAAACCACAAACCATGCGATTCCTCTTTTCTTCCGCGCCTGTTCCTCCAGTTCTTCCAGTTCCGCAACATCCCGGTCAGCCTTCTCTACCGCCTCCCCGGGAGAAAGTCCCCCAAAGGCGGGGGGTACCGGCACTTCCCCTGTGGGTTCCGTCATAGCCGCCCGCATTTCCAGAGCCTCCCGCTCCTGCTGCAGCTTTTCCTTTTCCCGCAGTCCGTGGCGCAGCTCCTCAGGAGAGGGCAATCTTTCGCACTGCTCCGTTGCGCCCCGGAGCAAAATGGCGGCTTCCTCCTCATCCCGCCGTGCTTCCGCTACATGAGACAGTTTTTCTCTGTTTTCTGCCGCTTCCAATACTCTTTCATGGGCTTGCAGCTCCCCTTGACGGTTTTTGGCTTCTTCCAGTTCTCTTTGAAGCTCCCGCGCCTGATGTCCCAGACTGTCCTGCGTGGCAATATCCCGGCGGCACTGCTCCAAGGCTTCTTTCGCCTGAGGGAGCAGACCTGAGCGGTTGTACTGACATTTATTTCTCAAGTCCCGAAGCTGCCGCTCCAGATTCACCCCCACGGGGCTGTCGTCTCCTGTGGTCACAAGCTGGTTCAGTCTGCGGCTCAAATCGGTATCGCTACCGATCACCATGGAGCTGTCCGAGATAAAGCCGCTTCGGGCATACACGCCCCGCTCAACACCCAGAAGCACCACACCGCAATTGTCTGCCGTCAGTTCCGCCACTTCCAGACCGGTTTCCGTCTCATAGGCACGGAACTTCCCCATGGGAATACGCCCAGCGGTATAGCGTTCAATGGTAATGTCCCGCCCCTGCCACTGCACACGGAGCTTTCCTGACATCGGCTTTCCCGACCAGGGCTGATACCGCTCTTTATCCGCAAGGCTTCCCTGTTTTGTGCGCTGCTTGGTGTCGATACCATAGAGCATCGCCATGAGGAAGGCGCACCAAGTGCTTTTTCCCCATTCATTGGGGGCTGAAATGATGTTTAATCCCGGTTTCAGGGTAAGGGTCTTGCCCTCCAAAGAGCCAAAAGTGGCAGTCATGGATATGATTTTCATGGAAGCTCCACCACCTCTCCGTTCAAAAGTCTCCGGGTGATCTCAGCAGAAAGAAGGATCACCTTTTTATTTTCGGGAGATGCTGTCTGCGCGGCATCCCGAAGGAGGGCAAAAAGCTGTCCTTCCAAAGTATCCTGCCCCGCATTCTCCCAAAGATCCGCCGGTCTTCTCGTCTCGTCCTCCAAAATCAGCTCCAAAAAGCTCTCCCGCAACTTTTCCTTCAGGGCTGCCAGATCCGGCTTTTCCCCTGTTCCCGTTAGGGTGATGCGGTATACATCCTCTCTGGTGTCTCCGGGCAATGCTCCCAGAATATCCTCCAGAGGATCTTCCCCTATATTTACCTCAATATCCTCAAATCTGCCCTGCCCCAGATCGAAAAAGCGCAGCTCCGGCTCTCCTTCGCTCAGTGTCACCACAAAAGCACCTTTCACCCCAGTCTCGTCAAAGCCCCTTCCCATGGGGCAGCCCGGCCAGGCGCACAGGGTATTCCCGGCGGTAAAACGCCCCGCTTTGTGAATATGCCCCAAGGCGAGATAGTGCAGCCCGGAGTCTCTCACCTGCCCCCTGGTCACAGGGCAGCAGGGACTTTGGGCAGAGGTGGGGTCACCGTGAAGTACACCCACCTGATATTTTTCCTTCCCGGAAGCCCGGAAGCCCTCCAAAAGCCCGGAGCAATCCATAGAGGAAAAGCCCGCGCCCCAAACGCGGATATCCAGCCGGGGAACCGACACGGATTCCATCTGGCTTCTTTTGAAAATATGCACATTGGATGGCCACGCAGTTCGCTCATAAGGAGAATCGGGAGCAATATAGTCGTGATTTCCCGGAGCGATGCACACCGGCACTTCCATTCGTTCCAGCCAGCGCACCGTATCTTTCAGCACACTCTCCGTGACCTGACCGTCAAACAAGTCCCCGGAGAGTAAAACCATATCACAATTTTCCTGCCGGCAAAGTCTTGCCAGAAGGGAAGGCAATTCTCTTTGTCTCTGTGTCAAAACCTGAGCTGTATCTCCGGATACTCCCCCAAAGAGACTTCCCAAATGCAGATCCGCGCAATGCAATATTTTAACCATAAACAACCACCCTTTGCGTTTTCAGGCATCTGCCCTGTTCATCCAGAGTAAACAACACCGCTTCCAATTTTCCCGGGCCGGGGGCAGGCTGATACCGTCCCGCCAAGTCTCCCCGGAATTTCGCAATAGACAAATCGGGACGAATACCCAAAATGGAGTTTTTCGGACCCGTCATACCCAGATCCGTTACATAGCCTGTCCCTTTGGGAAGGATCTGGTCATCCGCTGTGGGTACATGGGTATGCGTTCCCCAGACGGCACTGACCCTTCCATCCAGCATATAGCCCATAGCCAGCTTTTCCGAAGTCGCCTCGGCGTGGATCTCTACCAAAATGCGGGGAGTGTGTATCTCCTTCAAAATTTTATCCACCTGTAAAAAGGGGTTGTCCGGGCTGTAGTCCATGCCGCAGCGTCCAATGAGATCGATCACAGCCACCTCTCCCACCGGGCTGTCAAACACACCCCATCCCCTGCCGGGAAGCTGGGGAGCAAGATTGGCAGGACGAAGCACCCGGCGGTTGTCGTCCATATAGTCACAAAGCTCCCGCTTTCCGAAGGTATGGTTGCCCATGGTGATCACATCGGCACCCGCATCAAAAATCGTCTCTGCCTGGTCAATGGTCATGCCCAAAACGGCGGCATTTTCTCCATTTACTACTACAAAATCCGTCTCATACTGCCGCCGCAGCCGAGGCAGGTGTTTGGCGATCATGGAAACGCCGCAGTCGGCAACCACATCACCCACAGCCAATACATTCCAGTTTCTCATATCATAAGTTCCTTTCCAAATATCCGTATAGAAAGCTCCGGCACAAAAGCGGGAAATTTTGGTTTGGTGGGCGGTGTCGATATTTCCGCTTCCCGCGATCGATATGTTTCCCGCAGGAAACTCGATATATATTCGCTTCGCTTATATTCGATATGATATAAATCCTTCTCGCCCCGCAGGGCATATCGAGTGCGCGGCACATATCGAGCGCGCAGCGCATATGGAAAATCCCCTTAGGGATTTATATCGAGAGGCAATCATTGATTTCCCCATAAACCGGATTTTACCGTGATGCTCACATTATATACGATTCCCTCTAAAATTGCAACGATTCCAATTCCCCTCCCGCGCAAAAGACAAAAATGTTAGAAAATAAGCGACAAAATCCTCAAAACCCCTTGACGGGCTGGTCAGAATCGTTTATACTGTATTTGGCGAACTACAGTTATAAATCAAAGGTAATGTGTAGTCGACAAAATTATCTTTGTACAAATACCGAAGCAAGGAGATGTTTTTATTATGCGACTGCCCGATTCTGAACGCAGTGTTATGGAAGTTCTTTGGGAAAACGGCCCCACCCACGCCAAGGACATTGCCCGCATCCTGAACGAAAGAATTTCCTGGAACAAAACTACTACCTATACCATGCTCACCCGGTGCATTGGCAAGGGATATATGCGCCGCACTGACCCCAAGTTCCTGTGTACTCCCATTCTCACCAAGGAAGAAGTCTCTCTGGCAGAGACAGACACCCTGATCGAGAATAACTTTAACGGCTCCGCTGACCTGCTGGTGGCTTCTCTGGTAGAACGGAAGAAGCTGAGCCTCAAGGAAATGGAGCATCTCTATGACCTTCTGAAGCAGATGGAGGAGAAATGAATACTTTACTGGAAATATCCATTATGGGTTCTGTGATGGTGGTTCTGGTACTGTTGATCCGTATGGTGCTGCAAAACCGCGTTCGGCGCAGCACCATTCTTCTATTCTGGATGATCACCCTTGCCCAGTGCGTGTGTACGATCTTCCTTTTCTTAACCGCTTTACATCGTGGAGCAGCGCATAATAACCCCCCATAACAAGCCAAACCCCGGACACCTTTTCTGGTATCCGGGGTGATTTTACGCCTTATTCACTTATTTGCCCGCAATGGACAGCCCTTCCACCAGAACACTGGGAGAGCCGAAAGCGGTGGAATTGCTGGGATTGGGTACTTCCAGATTGGAAGCCACGGCGGTGATGCCCTTAAGAAGCTGGAAGAAGTTTCCGGCAACCGTAAAGGATTTCACCGGGGTCGTCTTTTTGCCCCCTTCAATCAGGAAGCCGCCGCTTTGCAGGGAGAAGTCGCCGGATATCTGGTTCGCTCCCGCATGCAGACCGCCCAGAGAGTTAATATAAACGCCGTTGCCTGCCTTTTCCAGCAGCTCATCCTCGCTAAGCTCGCCGGGGACAAGATACATGGTAAAGGGGCTGATGCCTACAGGAGAGGAATAGCCTGCCTTGGAAGCATTGCCCGTAGTCTTTTTGCCTTCCTTATGGGCTGTTTCCAGATTGTAAAGGAGGGTTTCCAGCTTGCCACATTCGATCACATTCTTCTTAAAGGTGGGAGAGCCTTCTCCGTCAAAGGGCATATTGGCAAGACCCTTTTCATAGAAGGGATCGTCAACCAGAGTAACAACGGGGCTGGCAATGATCTCGCCCTCCTGCCCTTTCAGTCGGGACAGACCCTTCTGGGCATTTTTGGAGGAGAACACAGGGCTAAAGGTAGCAATAAGGTCTGCCATGGCACTTGCGGAGAAAACAACGGGATAGCTGCCGGTGGGAGCAGGCTCGCCGCCCAGCTTGGCAATGGCCTTCTTTGCGATCTTTTCCGCAAAGGCATCCAGCTTGACATCCTTCAAATCACCCATGGCAAAATCATAGCTCTCTGCCATTTCTTCCCCGTTGGACACCACAACCATACCAATGAGAGCATTGATGACACACTCATGGGACAGGTCAAGACCCTTGGAGTTGCAAATGGCAATGTTGATCCTCTGCGCGACCGCCTGAGACTGGGTGCCGTCAACCACCATGGGATCGGCGGCATAGAGGGCGTCCTGACTTCTCAGTGCCATTTCCAGAAGCTCCTCTGTGGCAGCCTGTGTCAGCTTGGTGGGAGGAAGCTCCCGGTAGGTTTGACCGCCTTCGCCCAGAAATACTTCTTCCTCCGTTTCCAGAACGGAAGCACCCTCAATGGCCTGCTCAACCAGAGATACCGCTTCCTCCGCGCTTAAAACCTGACTGGAAGCGTAGCCCATTTTGCCATTATAAATGCAGCGGAAGCACACACCACCTGAAAAAGAGGAGGAAAATTCGTTGATCTCATGCTGGAAAGCCTCCACAGAGGTATCCTCACTGGTCTGATAATAAAGCTCATATTCAGTCAGACCCTTTGCCTCAGCCGCGGCAATGACAACCTTCTTAAATTCCTGAAAATCCATTTTCTTCCCTCCTTATCTGCCGCCGACGGTAATGGACGATACACGGATCATGGGCTGACCCACATTGGTGGGAACAGAGCCGCTGGAAGATCCGCACATACCCTGACCCATGTCCAGTTCCCTGCCGACCATATCAATATTCATAATGATCTCGCTGCCCTTGCCAACCAGACTTGCGCCACGAACAGGCTCGCAGATCTTGCCGTTGCGGACGATGTAGCCCTCGTTGACGGAGAAATTGAACTCGCCGGTGGTGGGATCCACAGAGCCGCCACCCATGTCCTTGGCATAAAGACCATACTCCATGGAAGCGATGATATCCTCATTGGAGTCCGTGCCGGGGGCGATATAGGTATTGGTCATGCGGGAGGTTGGAGTAAAGGCGTAGCTCTGGCGGCGGGCATTGCCGGTGGAAGCCATACCCATGCGGCGACCGTTGAACTTGTCGATCATATAGGTCATGAGAACGCCGTTCTGGATCAGGACATTCTTTCTGGAGGGAGTACCCTCGTCGTCCACATTGATGGAACCCCAGGCATTGGGGATGGTGCCGTCGTCAATGGCGGTAACCTTGTCGCTTGCGATCTTCTGACCCAGCTTGCCCACAAACTGGCTGCAGCCGTAAGCCACAGCGGAGGCTTCCAGAGAATGACCGCAGGCTTCGTGGAAAATAACACCGCCAAAGCCGTTGTCAATGGCAACCGGCATGACACCGGCGGGGCAGTAGCCGGCAGAAGCCATGGTCACTGCCTGCTTTGCGGCATGGATGCCCACATTTTTCGGCAGGATGGTTTCAAACATTTCAAGACCCATTCTTCTTCCCGGGCGGCAGCCGCCGGTCTGTGTTTCGCCGTCTTTTTCCGCCACGGCATCAATGGCAAGCCGGGTGCGGATCTGGCGATCCTGAGTGTAGATGCCTTCACTGTTGGCAATGAGGATGCGGTGATCCACATCCACCAAAGTGCCGGAAACCTGACAAATGGAAGGATCGTATTCCTTGGCAGCAAAGTAGCCCTCTTTCAGAATTTCCACCTTCTGAGCATTGGGTACGGATACGGGAACGATGCGGACGGGGTGAATATCCCCAAAGAGCCGCTCCCGCAGAACGATTTCCATGGCAGCTTCGCCCTGCCCCAGCGCATCGGCAGCCTTTTCCGCGCAGCGCAGAAGTCCTGCTTCGGAAAGATCCACGGTGGAAGCGGTGACACTGCGCAGCCCCTTATAGATCCGAATACCCGCTCCGGCGATTACTCCGTTGTTGACGGAGTGAACCCGGCTGTCGATCATGCTGATGGTGTGGTTTACGGTGTTTTCTACGAAAAGCTCGGCATAGTCTGCCCCGGTAGCCGCGGCACGAGCCAGCACCCGGGCGCATACATCTCTTGGGATCATAAAATTCTCCTTTGCAATGTGTATTTTCAGAGCCTAACTCTGATGTTCTGTGACGATTATACCATTTTGCCGCCCCGCTTGCAATAGGATTTGGTAATATTTCCTGTTTTCCCTGTTCCCACAGAAAGAATTTTGTGGTATAGTTACAGCGCAAGACTGATAAAGACACATAAAAGGAGGAAGGTCAATTGAAATATGTGCTGTTTGCTCTTTTGGGGTTTGTGGGGCTGTCTGTATTTCTTTTCATTATCGCCCTGATCCGCACCCTGCTCATGCCCCGAAAAAAGACCTCCTATTCCCTCTCCGCGGATAAAAGCCGGGTTGATCAATACGCCCAAAAGCTCTCCGTCATGGTGCGAAAGGAGACGATCTCCAACCGCAACGACCCGGAAATCGAAAAGTTCCGGGAGTTTCATTCCATTTTGCGCAAGCTGTTTCCCGCAGTTTTTGCTGCCTGCGAAGAAATTGAAATTGACGGCAACCTGCTTCTTAAATGGAAGGGCAAAAGCGACAAAGACCCCATCCTTCTTATGAGCCACATGGATGTGGTGGAAGCGGGAGAGGGCTGGAAATACCCACCCTTCTCCGGGACGATCGCGGAAGGAAAGGTTTGGGGGCGTGGGGCGGCTGATACCAAATGCAGCCTTATGGCGTTCTGTCAGGCGGCAGAGGAAATGATGCAGGAAGGCTACATACCTCAGTGCGATGTATACCTTGCCAGCTCCTGCACGGAAGAAATCGGCGGCAGTGGCGCGCCCAAGCTGGCTGCGTGGCTGAAGGAACACGGTGTTCATCTGTTCATGCTCTGCGACGAAGGTGGCAGCATCGTGCAAGACCCCATTGGGGGTGTTCCCGGTCATTTTGCTGCTGTGGGCATCTTTGAAAAGGGCTACGGTGATGTGCGCTTTGTGGCAAAAACAAAGGGCGGTCATGCCAGCGCGCCGGGAAAGAACACCGCTCTGGTGCGTCTGGGAAGGTTCATCGCCCATGTGGACAAAAGGTATCCCTTCAAATCCAAATTCTCCCCGGCAGTGGAGGCCATGTTCAAAATGCTGGCTCCCTACTCAAAAAACTTCGGTCTGCGCCTGATCATGGGAAATCTGTGGCTGTTTAAGCCCCTGCTGAAAAAGGTCATGCCCCTGATCAGCTCCCAAGCGGCGGCAATGCTCAGAACCACCATTGCCTTCACCATGGCGCAGGGCTCAGCGGGATACAATGTTCTGCCCATGGAAGCCAGCGTCTGTGCCAATCTGCGCTTCATCCCCCATCAGGGCACAGAGGAATCTTTGGAAGTTTTGAGAAAACTGGCGGCCAAATACGATCTGGAAATGGAAACCGTGTACAAGGGCTATCCTTCCAAAGCACTGGATCTGAATGGGGAGGCTTTCTCCATTGTAAAAAAGTCCATTGGGGAGATTTTTCCCGGAGTGGGTGTTATGCCCTATGTGGTCACAGGGGGTACGGATGCACGATTTTACGAGGAGGTCTGTGATAGCTGCGTGCGCTTCAGCCCCGTATGCTACGGTCCGGAGCAAATGGCAGGTATGCACGGTCTGAACGAGAATATCGAAAGCGGAACACTGCCTATGGCGGTAGACTACTACAAAACCATTATTTGGGCGCAGGAAAAACGGTAAAAATAACGGTGACTTCGGGCTTGTTGTTCCGAGGTCACCAGTTTTTTACAGAGAATTGGACAAA
>JAZNYB010000057.1:0-3300 GCA_045594185.1 Faecousia sp.
TGCTGGATACCCGCCGGGGAAAGGATCTCATGGGCACCTTCCTCAGTGACATCGTTTTGCAGGTTTTGTCCTTCGTGGCGGAAAACGAGCGGACAAACATCCGGCAAAGACAGGCTGAGGGGATCGCCGCCGCCAAAGCCAAAGGGGTACGCTTTGGGCGACCTCCCAAGGTGCTGCCGGAGGGCTTTCATTCTGCCTATCAGCGGTGGAAAAAGGGGGAGATCACAGGAACAGCCGCCGCCAAGGAATGCGGAATGCCCTTGACGACCTTTCGCTATCGGGCGGAGATTTACGAAAAGTCCAGAATGTTGTAAAGAGGGTGTTTTTACAGAAAGGTGTACTTTTTGATAAATGATACACCCTCTGTTGTTCGTTGCTATTATACCAAAAAATCCTCGTTTTTCAAGTTTTTTGTAAAAATCCTCCCGCCGAAATTGCTTGCAAAAAAGTACACTTTCTTGTGAAATGCAAATATGGGGAGATTAAATTGTGGGAAATTGTATTTTTTACCGGTATAAAGAGGGAGACTACCACTGTACCAAGACGAACCATGATATATCAGACGAGAACCATGTGAGAAAATATTGTTGGGGAAGCTGTGAATCATGCCCGGTTTTTTGCGGCGAGGAGAAGGCTGACCATCACCGAGGAACGGATGAGTGCATCTATTACTGCTTTAGAAATGAGGATTATTACTGCCAGAAGTCTTGCCAGTATTTAGGAAAAAGCACAGTTGATCGCTATTGTTGGCATTACAATTACCGAGACTGCCCCACCTACTCCGATAAGAAGCCTGACAGTGACTCCTCCGGAGATTCCAATGAATCATCCAACGACAGCTCCGGCGGAACATCCAACAGCAGCTCCTCCAGCCATTCTGGTGGAACATCCGCCGTCTCCGGCGATTATTCCGTCCTCTCCGTCCTCGGTGCTATAGCAAGTGTCATCCTGCTGGCTTTGTGGAAGGTCATCAAGACCATCCCCTTCTGGCTTCCCTATGCGGTTATATTGATCCTTCCTTTTATGACAATGCAAGCCCCTGTGGGAACCTCCTCCGGTGGCAGTGTGGATGGGATATTCTTTCTTGCCTATCTGGTTCTTCATACCATTTTCCTTGTCAGGCGCAAAAAGTGGGATTTCAAATACAAAAACTGGCCCATTTATGTGGCGTTCCTCCTGCTGGTCGTGACTTTGAAGGCCATGGGAGGAGCTCCCGCTGTGGCTTTCCAGATCGGTGTTTTAATTTGGATGTACCAACAAAAGAAGAAGGCGGCGTAAGAATATGTATTGCGAAAAGTGCGGCAAAAAGCTCCCGGAGGGCAGTGTGACTTGTTCTTTCTGTCACATAACAGCGCAAGAGGGAGAAAAAGAAACGGGCAGCACTGCCTTGTCCCGGCAGATGTCTATTATAACCGATGTTTTCGGAGGAAAGAATATTCCTGCGTTTATCGTCCTGCCCCTAATTGCTCTGGTCATATTCGGTGCCATCCGTTTGATCCAGTATTGGGGCTGGAGGGGCTTCGTGGAGGAGTATATTCAAGCCATAGAAGCGGAAAGCGATGCACGGGTGGAGGATCTGTATCGCTGGGAGCTTATTGAAGCGGGAAATGAGAAAAGGCAAAATGACCCTCATATTCCGGATGGTATGTTTATTTATGACAGCACTCTCGATTACATCCAGAACAATGACAAATATTATCGCCACTGCTCCGGCAAGGAAGTGGCAGACTGGGAGGTTCTCCACAGCTCCAAGGGGTGGTTCTCCCTTACCGGGCCTTCCATGACTGTAGAAGTATATGTAGAGTTTGTTTCCTCGTCCGATGTGATCATTCGCATGAACATGGAGCGGGACAGTGAGGGTTGGTATCTGACCAGTGGGGTCTATGCCGGATATGCCACGGAGGATGAGTAAGGAGCAGTTTCCCTGATCCGCTCCAAGCCGACCCGCAGGGTCGATTTCACTTGCGTAAGGCAAATTTCACAGCGCAGCTATTTCACTCGCCGCAAAATAAATTTCACCAAGCCGCTCCAACAGGGGCGGCTTGATCCATATCCCCCCTCCCCCCTTTTTTTATTTTCCATCATTTCTCCCCGAAAACCTTATTTTTCGGGGAGATTCTTCCCGGCAAACCAAACTGGACATTGACAATCCGGCCCGCAATCGGTATAATAATTCTGGTACACTATGTCCGTTGTACACTCCACGCTGCTCTGCTTCCAGCCGGGAGTATGAGAGCGGCAACGCACACATAACAACAATAGGAGGAAATCATTTTGAAGGATTGGCATTTAACAACGGTTGAAGAAATGGAGGAAGCAACTGCCCAACTGCTGGAAAACGGCAAAAAGGTCGGCGCTGACTCCTGGCAGCAGCGTGTCAAGAACCAGACACCCCACTGCGGCTTCGGTGAAGCCGGTACCTGCTGCCGTATCTGCACCATGGGCCCCTGCCGCATCACCCCCAAGGCCCCCCGGGGCATCTGTGGCTGTGATGTCCACGCCATCGTCGCCCGTAACTATCTCCGCTTCACTGCCGGTGGCTCCGCTACCCACTCTGACCACGGCCGTGAAATCATGCACACCCTGCACGAAACCCGGGAAGGCGGCAACTATCAGGTCAAGGATCCTGAGAAGCTGATCCGCATCGCCAAGGAATGGGGCGTTGAGACTGAGGGTAAGGATATTTACGCTCTGGCTCACGAAATGGCTGAAATCGGTCTGCTGGAATACGGCAAGCCCTTCGGCACCCAGCGTTTCATCAAGAGAGCTCCCCAGCACACTCAGGAGCTGTGGGCTGCCGCTGAGATCGAGCCCCGTGCCATTGACCGGGAAGTCGCTCAGTCCCTGCACATGACCCATATGGGCTGCTCTTCTCTGCCTGAGGCTCTGATCCGCCAGGCTCTGAGATCCGGCCTGTCCGACGGTTGGGGCGGTTCCATGATGGGCACCGAGTTCTCCGACGTTATGTTCGGCACTCCCAAGCCCATCGATACCACTGCCAACATCGGCGTTATGGAGAAGGACAACGTCAACATCGTCGTCCATGGCCATGACCCCTCCCTGTCCGAGATGGTCGTTTACTACGCAAACGATCCCGAGATGATCGCCTATGCCAAGTCCATGGGTGCAAAGGGCATCACCGTTTCCGGTGTTTGCTGCACCTCCAACGAAGTCACCATGCGTCACGGTATTCCCATGGCCGGTAACTACCTGAACCAGGAGAACGTTGTTCTCACCGGCGCCTGCGAAGCCATCGTCGTCGACGTTCAGTGTATCTTCCCCGCTCTGGGCCCCCTGTCC
>JAZNYB010000058.1:0-6978 GCA_045594185.1 Faecousia sp.
TTCTTCGGGCAGCGCATCCCAGCGTTCTGGCTTCACAAGGCGCTTGGAGTGATCCTGCTTTTGGGAGCATGGCGGGCAATCTTTTAAGATGGGATGACTGGGTAAATTTTGGCTTGTCGAGCGGATGCACCCTGTAGGGGCGGGATATATCCGGCCCGTTGGGCACCGAAAGTTTGTACGGATTCGCCCTAAATGGTGCAATCTTACAGGTTTTGCCGCCGGGTCGGATATATCCGGCCCCTACAATCCGTTATCGGCAAACTGCCCGTTAAATCGGAATTTATCCCTCTTTATTTCTGACAGAAAGGGCTGATCACAGTTGAATACGATCCCAATGTGCATCCTCGCCGGGACGGTTCTCGGCTTTTTGACGGGGCTGGGCATCGGCGGCGGTTCTCTTTTGGTTTTATGGCTGACGCAGGTGCTTACCACGCCCCAGGCACAAGCGCAGGGGATCAACCTGCTGTTTTTTCTTCCTGCGGCGGCAATCTCCTGTTTGTTTCGCAGAAAACAGGGCCTTCTGCGTTGGGACATTGTCCTGACCGCCGCCATTCCCGGTTGTATCGCGGCTGGTTTTTGCGCGTGGCTGGCAGCTTCTTTGGATGAGGTGTTTTTGCGAAAGATTTTTGGATATCTCCTTTTGGGCGCGGGGCTTTGGGAGCTGTTGGGAGGAAGGCGAAAAGGGCGGACAGTTAGCAGGGAAGACCGTTAAAGCCCCGGGCTGGACAGCAATATTGGGGTCAATGATTCGGAGCTTCTCTGGTTTTTGTAAGTTTCCTGAAATGAACAAACCCCCCAAAAGATCCGCGGGATCCATTGAGGGATTGCTCTTTTGAACGAAGGGGTCAGGTTTCCTGCTCTGCGCTTTCGTTGAGCTTTCTGGCACTGGTTCTGCCATCCGGGGTGATCTCGCCCACTGCCATAAGGGAACGCTTGGTCAAACTGGGACCTACCAGTTCATAAATCAGCACAGCAAACAGGACGATATTCCGGGTCAGGTCGCCCCCGGGAAGGGTCGCGGCAGTCATAGCCATGCCCAGAGCCACACCCGCCTGAGGAAGAAGGGTGATGCCCAAATTGTTTGTAATGGGCTTGGATTGGTGGGTCATGCGGCAGCTCAGAGCGGCACCGTAGTATTTACCCGCGGACCGGGCGATAATATAGATCACACCCACCAGCAAAGTCACAGGATTCACCAGCACTCCGAGATCCAATTCCGCGCCGGAGATGACGAAAAACAGAATGTTCAGGGGCATCGTCCAGCCGTCCACACGATCCATGAGTTCTTCGGAGGTGGGGCAAATGTTGCAGAAAATAGTTCCCGTCATCATACATACCAGCAAAAGGGAGAAGCCGCAATGCACAGGGCCGATGGAGAACTTCAAAGTGGAAAGACCAACGGTGAGCAGCACAAAGGCAATGGAGATGGTCATACGCTTACTGCGGGAGTGAAAGAATTGCTCCACCCAGTTGAGAAGCCAGCCCATGGCGGCACCCAGAACCAAAGACAGAACGATCTCCAAAATCGGCTCTACCACCACTGCCAAAATGCTTGCCTGACCCTGCGAAATGGCGGATGCAATGCCGAAGGAGGCGGAAAACAGCAGCAGACCCACTGCGTCATCAATGGCAACCACCAGCATGAGAAGCCGGGTCAAAGGGCCGTCTGCCTTGTACTGCCGGACGACCATGAGGGTAGCGGCAGGAGCGGTGGCGGAAGCGATAGCACCCAAAATCAGGGCACTGGGAAGGGAAATGATCTTGGGGAAGCACAGATGCAAAACAATGAGAACGATGTCCACGACAACAGTGGTAATGACCGCCTGCAAAACGCCGATGGTGATCGCCTTCGCTCCGGTTGCTTTAAGCTGCGTGAGCCGGAACTCGTTGCCGATGGTAAAGGCAATGAAGCCAAGGGCGGTCTGGGTGACGATGCGAAGTCCTTCTGCCTGAGAAAGACTGTTAAAGCCCAGACCAGGCACCTTCAGCCCACCTAAGAGGAAGGGGCCTAAGATCAGACCGGCGATCAAATAAGCGGTAACGGCAGGAAGATGGATCAGCTTGGTGAGACGGGACAGCATAAGTCCTCCCACCAGAGCGGCGGCGAGACAGATAAGGGATGTTTCCATTTTAGATTACGCCTTCTTTTTTTCTATAGTATGCCCAAAAGCGGCGGTTTTCTCCGTTGTCGCTTCAAGGCTGTGAACCGCACCGTATCATAGCACCAACCAAGGGTTACTTCAAGAGCAATACCGACCAAACATTCAAAATCTTCCCATTGTACTTTGTGCATTTTACCCCTTTTTCTCCAAATGCGAACAGAACAAAGAAAATCTCCGGAAAAATCCCAATCCAAGACTGATTTCCAAAAAATAATCCTTGTGTCTTTGTTGAAACCATTGATTTTAAGCTGAAAGAAGTGTATACTGGTGATGCAAACTATATATTGGGAGGTATATACGCAAATGTGTTCATGTTGTGAAAAGAAAAGCGACTTAACGCTGCTGGACAATGTGATGCAAAAGTACGCTGCCATCCCCGGAAGCCTGATCACCATCCTGCAGCACGCGCAGGAGATCTATGGGTATCTTCCTGTGGATGTCATGTATGAAATCGCAGAAAAGACTGGCAACAGTCCTGCCAAGGTCATGGGTGTAGCCACCTTCTATACCCAGTTCCGCACCACCCCCATCGGCAAGTATCTCATTATGCTCTGTCAGGGTACTGCCTGCCATGTCAACGGCTCCGAAGCCATTAAGAATACCCTCTGCCAGGAGCTGGGCATTGAGGACGGCGGCACCACCGCTGACGGGCTGTTCTCTCTAAAAACGGTCGCCTGCCTGGGCTGCTGTAGTCTGTCTCCTGTTATGATGATCAATGAAGATACCTACGGCTCTCTCACCCCCGCCAAGGCTCTGGAAATCATCAGAGAGATCCGTGCCAAGGAAGGAGGAGCTGAAGCATGAGAATTGTTGTAGGACAAGGAAGCTGTGGACTTGCCGCCGGCGCGGGAAAGGTCTACGAGGCTCTGGCACGGAAGGTCGGTGCCAATACTCCTCTGGGCATTACCGGCTGCGTGGGTATGTGCTGGCTGGAACCCATTGTTGATCTGTATGAAGAAGACCGTCTGGTAAAGCGTCTGGTTCGGGTCACCGCCGACCACGCCGATGCCATCGTCGCCGCTGCGGAAACCGGTGATCTGTCCGGGGTTGAGGCAATTGCCATTACCGCCGAGGACAACAGCTTCTTAGAGCAGCAGACCCGTGTTGCCCTGCGCAATTGCGGTGTCATCGACCCCACCTCCATTGATGCTTACATCGCCACCGGCGGTTATGAAGGACTCAAAAAGGTACTTACCGGCATGACCCCCGAAGCGGTTATCGAAGAAATCAAGGTTTCCGGTCTGGGCGGCAGAGGCGGCGCGGGCTTCCCCACCTGGTTCAAGTGGAACGCTGCCCGTCAGTCTCCCGGCGAGGAGAAATATCTGATCTGTAACGCCGACGAGGGCGACCCCGGCGCGTTCATGGACAGAGCCGTTATTGAAAGTGACCCCCACAACCTCATCGAAGGTATGCTCATCGGCGCATATGCCATCGGTGCTGTGGAAGCCGTTGTCTATGTCCGCGCGGAGTATCCTCTGGCTATCGTCCGTCTGGAAAAGGCCATGGAGCAGGCTCGTGAGCGGGGCTTCCTGGGCAAGAACATTCTGGGCACCGGCTTTAGCTGCGATATGCGCATTAAGGCAGGCGCGGGTGCTTTTGTCTGCGGCGAAGAAACCGCTCTGATCGAATCTCTGGAAGGCAAGCGGGGTATGCCCCGTCTGAAACCTCCCTTCCCCGCCGCGGCAGGCTACTGGATGAAGCCCTCCAACATCAATAATGTTGAGACTTTTGCCAATGTTCCCTGGATCTTGAGAAACGGCGGCGCGAAGTTCTCCGCTATGGGTACCGAGAACAGTAAGGGTACAAAGGTCTTTGCCCTCACCGGCAAGATCAAGCGGGGCGGTCTTGTGGAAGTTCCCATGGGTATGACCCTGCGCCATGTTATTTATGACATCGGCGGCGGCATCCGGGACGACAAGGAATTTAAGGCTGTGCAGTTGGGCGGCCCCTCCGGCGGCTGTATCCCCGCTCACCTGCTGGATACCATTATCGACTACCGCGCTCTGGGCGCGACCGGTGCTATCATGGGCTCCGGCGGCATGGTCGTTATGGACTCCAACACCTGCATGGTTGGTATGGCTAAGTTCTTCCTGGACTTCACCGCCAAGGAATCCTGCGGCAAGTGTGTCCACTGCCGTCTGGGTACCAAGCGTATGCTGGAGATCCTCACCCGCATCACCGAGGGCGAGGGCAAGGAAGGCGATGTAGAGCTGCTGGAAGAGCTGTGTCTGGCGATCAAGGACGGCGCGCTGTGCGGTCTGGGTCAGACTGCCCCCAACCCTGTACTTACCACCATCAAGTATTTCCGGGACGAGTATGATGCTCACATCCGGGACAAGAAGTGCCCCGCCGGGTACTGCAAGGCTCTTGTGAAGTATGTCATTGATCCTGAGAAGTGCAAGGGCTGCTCCGCCTGCTCCAAGAAGTGTCCTGCTGGTGCTATCACCGGTGAGAGAAAGAAGCCTTTCACCATCGATCCCGAAAAGTGCATCGGCTGCGGCTCCTGTGTCGCTACCTGTAAGTTCGATGCCATCAGCCGGGTATAAGGGGGAAAACGCTATGAGTGAAATTAAAGTAACCATCAATGGTATCGTGTGTACCGGTCAGGCGGGAGATACCATTTTGAAGATCGCCACCGACAACGGCATTTACATTCCTACCCTGTGCCACCACGAAAGTGTTGCCAAATATGGCGCTTGCGGTCTGTGCGTAGTAGAGGCTGAGAAGATGCCCAAGCTCCTTCGTGCCTGCGCCACCACCGCCAGTGACGGCATGGTAGTAAACACCAACTCCGCCAGAGTTATGCAGGCAAGAAAGATCGCCATGGAGCTGCTTATGAGCGACCACGAGGGCGACTGCGTTGGCCCCTGCTCTCTCAACTGCCCCGCCGGCACCGACTGTCAGGGCTATGTGAAGCAGATCGCTCTGGGCAATGATCTGGAAGCTGTTAAGATCATCAAGAAGAAGCTGCCCTTCCCTTCCTCCATTGGTCGTGTATGTCCGCACCCCTGTGAGACTGCCTGCCGGAGAAAGAATGTGGAAGAACCTCTGTCCATTGCTTTCCTGAAGTATTTTGCCGGTGATAATGTCCGTGCTGCCGGCGGCTTCGTGCCTGAGAAGGCTGCCGCTACCGGAAAGACCGTGGGCATCATCGGCGGCGGCCCCGCTGGTCTGACCGCTGCTTACTTCCTGGCTCTCAAGGGCCATGATGTTACCGTTACCCATGCCATGCCCCAAATGGGTGGTATGCTGCGCTACGGTATCCCTGAATATCGCCTGCCCAAGGCGGTTCTGGATGCAGAAATCGCTGAGATCGCCTCTCTGGGTGTCAAGCTGGAGAACGGTGTGAAGCTGGGCGTTGATATTTCCTTCGAGGAATACAAGGCAAAGTTTGATGCCGTGATCATCGCCGTTGGCGCGTGGCAGTCCTCCGGCGTTGGCTGCCCCGGCGAGGAGCTGGAGGGCGTGCTGGGCGGCATCGACTTCCTCCGTGCTGCTGCTATGCAGACGGAGTCCGGCATGGGCAAGCGGGTTGCGGTCGTAGGCGGCGGCAACACCGCTATGGACGCTTGCCGTACCGCCGTCCGTCTGGGTGCTGAAAAGGTTTATGTCATTTACCGCCGTACCCGTGCGGAGATGCCCGCTGAGGACATCGAGATCGAAGAAGCCATGGAAGAAGGCGTGGAATTTAAGTTCCTCACCAACCCCGCTGAGATCCTGGGCGAAAACGGCAAGGTCACCGCTGTGAAGCTGCAGGTCATGGAGCTGGGTGAGCCTGATGCCTCCGGCAGACGGAAGCCCATCCCCGTAGAGGGCAAGTTCGAGATTCTGGAAGTGGACAATGTTATCGCCGCCATCGGTCAGAAGCTGAACCCCGCCGGCTTTGAAGCTGTGGAAATGACCCGCAAGGGCACCATCGCTGCCGACGAGCTGTCCTTCCGCACCAGTGTTCCCGGCGTATTTGCCGTGGGCGATGCTACCAACAAGGGCGCGTCCATTGCCATCGCCGCCATTGGCGAGGCCAACAAGGCCGCTGAGATCGTGGATGCCTACCTGAACGGCGTAGAGGCTTCCTACCGCAAGCCTTATGTTTCCGAGCGTCAGGTGACGAAGGAAATGTTCGCTGACCGTCCCAAGCTGGCAAGAGTCAAGATGCCTCACCGCAGCCCCGAGGAGCGGAAGCACGACTTCAAGGAGATCAATCTGGGTCTGCCTGAGGAAGAAGCCCGTGCCGAGGCAAAGCGTTGTCTGGAATGTGGCTGCCATGACTATGCCGACTGCAAGCTGATCCGCTGCGCCAACGACCAGCCCATTGATCCCAGCCGTGTGGCAGGCAGCAAGCACCCCTCCTTCAAGGAGACTCGTCTGGTTTCCATTGAGCGGGATCAGGGCAAGTGCATCCTGTGCAATCTCTGTGTCCGCACCTGTGAGGAAAATGCCAAGAAGGGTATTCTGGGTCTGGTCGGTCGTGGCTTTACCACCGTCATTAAGCCCGAGTTCCGGGATGACGCGGTGATCGCCCACTGCGCCGACTGTCTGGAGTGCGCCAAGGTCTGTCCCACCGGCGCGCTGAAGATTTTGAAGTAAGATTTTATATAAAAAGCAGGACTTCCGGAAATCCGGGGGTCCTGTTTGCTGTAAAAATGGATTTGTGGGAGAGGCGAAACATTGGGCAGACTTGCAATAAGCGGTTGCCTTTGGAGGTGTGAGTGATACATTTCCTGTTATGATGTTTTCCCCGGCAAAGATTGACAAGGAAGAAAAGCCGTGCTATAGTATTTATGGTATTTCATTACCGTATTTGACAAAAGAAAGG
>JAZNYB010000059.1:0-5718 GCA_045594185.1 Faecousia sp.
CACAGCAAAGCAGTTGCCCAGGATCTGCTCGGCTTTTTCTTTATTTCCCTGACCCATGGCAATGGCTGCGCGGGGCGCGCCGCCGGCACCTGCCAGCATTGCAAAGGCAGTGATCAGCATCAGGATCGGCGTAAACAAGCCACACACCGGTCAGAGCGTTACCGCCAACCTCCGGCAGGTGGCCGATATAGATCCGGTCAACAATGTTATAAAGCAGGTTGACCACCTGGCCAACCAACGCAGGAACCGCCATCTGCACCATCAATTTCTTGACGGAGCCGGTTCCCATATCCTGTTTCACATTTGCCATGCGTATTGTCTCCTTTTCGTTTGAATTCTGTATCGATTATACCTCGCAGTTTCGCGAATTGCATCTGTTATTTTTAGAACCATTTTGTGATTGAATAGGAAGCAGATCAGTCATCCTCTAATATCTTTTCAAGATTACGAATATTATTGCAGACCTTCTCTGTAACCCTTCCCCATAAGGCAAACTCATCCTCCGTAACTCCCTGGTACAAAGCAGAGAAAAACTGTGTTTGGTACTTCCGGGCTTCCCTGGCGATGCCATAGCCCTGTTCTGTTAATACCAAGTGAGCCGTCCGTCGATCCGTCTCATCAAACTTCCGCGTTAAAAATCCTCTGCTTTCTAAATTGGCAACTGACAATGAAACATGGGATTTTGCCATGCCCCGGTAGGTCACGATATCCGTTGCTCTGTCATATTGGGGATTATTCCGCAGGAATAACAATACGTCCAATTCATTCCGGGTTATCTCCCATTTGCTGCAAACAGGCGCCAGAATCATATTGTAACTTTTTTTCGCCATGCCCAAGGTATTGAAATAATTAATGCTGGTTGAAACTTTCATAACATGCGCTCCATTTGGTTCGTTTTTGAACAATCTAATGATAACAGCAGTTGTCGTCTTTGTCAAGAACTTTTTTGTTCGTTTTTGAACTAATTTGAGAATTATGTTTTGTGTTTCTATACTTCTCTCATGATCGTTATCGCTAAGTACCACGCACAAAATCACCCCGTGCATCGACCACGGGGTGTTGTTTCTGATGATTGGTTTGCCATGAATAAGATACCGCCCTAATTCTGGAAATGAATCTGCTCCTCACAGGCAAGCGGATACCGAATCAAGAAAATGTCATCCAGCTTCTCCTTGTGCATATTTACCGCGGCAATCTGATGATTATCGTAGGTTGTATAGTAATAGATTCCTTTATCCGTATTGCAGCAGGAAGTGTAGATTGTGGTTTCATACCCCCCATCTCCAACCTCGCAACACCCTCTGATTTGATCAACGGATCCCAAAATATGAAAAAATTGACTGACGCTTTTCGATTCGGTAGCGCCGGAAACAGAATTCATTTTTGCAAAAGCCGCTCTGACAAAACGGGATTGCGAAGATAAATCTCCAGGAAGCCCCAAAGCACCCATACCCAGACTGTATGGGTGTAGCGCTATTTTTTCTGAGAAATGGTTATGCGGTGGCTTTGGAGACAGATGCATATAATCATTCAAGCGAAGCATCTGCTGATTAAAAGGAGGGTTATTTGTCAGGACGCCAACCGGATTTGGATAGATCCGAATGCCATTTTTTACCGACTCGACAGTGATTGCATCATTATGGTCAGCAATGATCCAATGCAGTTGTGACGGTGGTAGTTCCGTACTGAAAGGTATATTCGTCAAGTTGATTCTTGCTATACAGTCTGCTGCTTCTTTCACGGAGGTGCATTGCGCCAGAATCCAGGGAATAAACTCGAAATGGGCAATATTATCCCTGTACGCTACTGGCTCCCTGTAATGTGCATACCCCACAAAATTCAGGCCAGCCATGGCAAGACCCTTTTCATTTACTGCATCAAAATATAGCGGATAGTCGTCTACAACATGGGCCATGCCAATGATTGCGTAGTGGTTCTCCAGCGTTGGCATCGTGCGGAAAGGAAGCGGAAAATTACGGGGCGTAATCGTCACTTCCTCGGAATAAGAGCATTCATGATCCAGCGTTCTTCCAAAATAGAAGTCTTTTGTTTTATAAGTTGCTGCTGTACACATTCTTTTTCCTCCCAGAAAAAAGCTTTTGTATTATTATATCGAACAAGCCTTTTTCTATTCCGTAATCCCATCTCCAGGTCACTACGCTTTTATGATACTTATCAGTCCCACCTTGGTGGATTGGTCTGCGCTGAACAAGCTGAGATTGCAAAAAAGAGCGTGCTGGAAGTTGCTGCGCGATATAAAGCATCATTTTCCACTGCAACCCCGGTCACGGGCAAACAGACAAAAACAGCCGCCCGCGATCATTCGTGATCGTCTTAGCGGATCTGTAGGGCGGGAGCTTTCTCCCGCCCTACAATGAAATGAATGCCATTTTCTCGCTAAGAACAACTCGCAAATGCGGACGGCTGTTTTTTCTGTTCTTTTCTGCGGCTCGGTCGGCCTTTTGCTGTGTTTGTCAATCCTTATAGGGCGTATCGCAGAACAACCAAGGGTAAATATCCGCCTTTGTTAAAAAGCTCACGCCAAAGAAAAACAGGGCGATGGTCTCCATCAGCCATACCTTGCAGGAGAAATTCGGAAGCAACAGAATCAGAAAGGATGCAATCATGCCAACACCGCAAACACGGTAGATGGTGTTGCGGATCTTCTTTTTACCGGTCATTTCTCCCGAGCTTTTGGTGAACAGGAAGAATGAATTATACGCAAGCAGGCCAAAGAAAATTACCGCGGCGATGTAGTGAACGATGCTGCTTGCGTGCTGATCGATCAAAAATGTGCCGACCTTAATATGCTCATCCGAGATTGCGCAGGGGAACACGCAGATCAGAAGACCTGCCACGCCGGAGCAAGTCAAGATTACATCATCGATCCGCTCATATCCCTTGTAGGAAATCAGGAGGAATCCCGCAGAACCCAGGATGATCATGAATGGAGTGCAGGCATTTGTGTACCATGTAGCAGAAATAGAGTGAGGGAAATAGCCCACCAGGAGGACTACGATCCAGGGCAACAGCATTCCCAGCCAGCCGATCATTGCCCGCAGACGAATTGTGTTAATTTGCATGTTCTGTCCTTACCTTTCCAGAATGTATTCAGGTTTCTTGTATTTCCTGAATAAACCCATAATACCATTTTTGAAACATAAGTCAATACAGTTAGGGCACCATTTTTGACAATATTCTCTTCCCCTCCGGGCGCAGTGGGCGGCGATGACCGTCCGGCGAATCCGCACAAGGGCTTCGTTTTTTGCATATTGCAGCTTCCGTTACGGATGTGATATAATAGGGCAAAATGGAGCTTTCCGTTTAGAGGGGGGAATACTATGACAATGCAATTATTTATTGGAGCGATGGCCAAATTTTTATTGGGTGTTGTTTTGGTTGGGCTATTGATATTCCTGCCTGCGGGAACCTGTGTATTCTTTAACGGTTGGTTATTGATGGGAATTCTGTTTATTCCCATGTTCTTTGCGGGAATTGTGATGATGCTCAAAAATCCCGGCCTTTTAAAGAGCCGACTGAGGGCAAAAGAGAACAGCCGGGAACAAAGGCTTGTTGTGAAATGGAGCGGCCTTATGTTTTTGGCAGGCTTTATTGTTGCTGGATTGGGCGTCCGGTTTGATTGGTATGTCTTACCCACAGAGGTATCCATCTGCGGAGCGGTTGTATTTGTGATTGCATATATTCTTTACGCAGAGGTGCTCCGGGAAAATACATATCTTAGTCGCACAATTGAGGTGCAGGAAAACCAAAAGGTCGTCGACACCGGGCTATATGGGATCGTCAGACACCCCATGTATAGTGTAACTGTGCTTCTATTTTTATCCATGCCGATTGTGCTGGGCTCTGTATATTCGTTTTTGATCTTCCTGGCATATCCTTTTATCATTGCAAAACGGATCCGTCACGAAGAAGCATTCCTCGAAAAAGAGCTCGACGGTTACCCCGCGTACAAGCAAAAGGTCAAATACCGATTGATTCCCTTTATTTGGTAACGCCTTTTCAAGGAGCTGAAGAAATGATCATTCTGATTGCAGGCGCTTCCCACACCGGAAAAACCCTCCTTGCCCAGCGGCTGCTGGAGCAATATCACTATCCCTACTTGTCCATCGATCATCTGAAAATGGGTATGATCCGCAGCGGCCAGACGGCCTTGACTCCCATGGACGACGACAAGCTGACAGAGTATCTCTGGCCCATTGTCCGGGAGATGATCAAAACTGCCATCGAAAATGGGCAGAATCTGATCGTGGAGGGCTGCTATATCCCCTTTGATTGGGAGAAAGACTTCGCGGAGGACTACCGGGAGGAAATTCGCTATGTGTGTCTGATCATGTCCCGGCGGTATATCGAAACGCACTTTGATGATATTAAAAAGTATGCCAGCGCCATAGAGGACCGTATGGACGACAGCGGTCTGTGTAAAGAGGCTCTGATTTTGGAAAATGACCGGAATCTGCGGTTGTGCAGGGAAAACGGCTGCCACTATATTCTGCTGGAGGAGGATTACGAGATCCGCCCGGAAATTGTTGTGAAAGGATAACGATATATGAACATCTTGGTAAGCGGCCTTTTGAATACGGAAACGACCGCATCTGTTCGTGGGTTTCCCATTGATTATTATCCCATTGTCTATTCCTTTTTCGGCATCTGCACCGCCGTTTCCGGCGTGGCTTTTAATATCTGCAAGGCGCTGCGGACTTTGGGGGATCAGGTGCGGTTGACCTCCATGACCGGCGACGATTTTTCCGCCGCCTATATCCGCGATGGTCTCTGTTCGCTGGGCATTGACTCCGGCCATGTTCTGCCCAGGCTGAAGCAGACCCCCAGCTCCGTGGTTTTATACGATCCCGAGGGAAGACGGCAAATCTACTGCGATCTGAAGGACATTCAGGAAACTGCCTATGAATTTTCGCCGTCTGTCCTGGAGAGCATTGATCTGGTGGTTGCCTGCAATATCAATTTCAACCGTCCGTTGCTGCAGCTTGCAAAGAAGGCAGGAAAACGAATCGCCACGGATGTGCATGTGCTTAGCGATGTTTACGATGCATACAACCGGGAATTCATGGAGCAGGCGGATATTCTGTTTCTAAGCGACGAAGGCATCGCAGAAGACTACCGGGATTTTCTGTACCGGTTGGCCCATACTTACGGCCCTGAGATCATCGTGCTGGGCCGGGGCGCCAAAGGCGCCGCCATGTATCTGAAAGAAACGGATGAGATCACCGAAATGCCCGCAGCTTCCGTCGGAACCGTGGTGAATACCGTGGGAGCGGGCGATGCTTTGTTCAGTGCCTTTTTGCATTACTATGCCAAGGGGCTTGCCCCTTTGGACGCTCTGTATCGGGCACAGATCTTTGCAGGGTGCAAGATCAGAGCCAACGGTGCATCCAACGGATTCGTTTCTGAGGAAGAAGTTGACCGGTGGATCTGACGGTGAATCATAACCACCGGCCGTGCCGGTGGTATGCACAGGCCCCCTTAGGGCCTTTTATTAGCCGAGCCTATAGGCTCATCGAATTTTCTTTCGCTTGTGTGTAGTGCCCCACCACCGCAGATGCGGTCAGGTGCGCACGAAGGCCCCCCTTGTGTAAAGGGGGCTGTCACCGCATTGCGGTGACTGGGGGATTGTCACTATGAGAACAACCCCTCCGAGCAAAATCAAAGATTTTGCCCACCTCCCCTTACACAGGGGAGGCT
>JAZNYB010000060.1:0-9929 GCA_045594185.1 Faecousia sp.
GGGTAGGCCAGGGGAAGTTATTGTAGACAGCAGGGGAATAGCTGTATCGCATTTCTAGCCGTCCAGCCACCATGCGCATCCATGCCATGTGAACATTTGACAGTAGTACGCCAAACATATAGAGCGAAGCATTTGGGATCATGTATAGCTTGTTGCTGGTTATTATTTCTGGAGATAGAAAAGAAATGGGGATATAGCGGCGTTTCTCAGAGGATACTTCGGGGACAGCTAAATATTTTGTATCAGGTTGACGAATTTCCGCAAATAGCATAGGTGTTTCTGCGGCAGCTCTAAAACCGGGGGTTGGGCTTGCTGCTCGTTTCTGAGCAACAAGGGAAATTCGCTCCATGATCTCGGGAATATGACGGTATTCGGAGGGTGAAACATTTTTTAGCCACAAGCAATAACGAACCTTGCCGTTAATGTAATCATCTGCACCCATATACCGTTTAAGCAAATGGGATTTGTTGGGGTATTTCTTTACAAAGGCAGTATACTGCTCGGAGCTATAAATCAAACCACCACTGTCAACGGGCTTACTACCCTGTGTCATTTTGGGCATATCCGGAGTGAGCGGTTTTCCACGGGCTTGGATGAACTGATCCGGGGCATCCACCAGATAACCGTTAATATGCGATACCAAACGCTTGCTACCACTTTCAAAGATCAGTTTTTCTTTTCGATCAAAGCAAGCAAAACCAATTATTACGCAATGAACTGTTGCGCCCTCCGTACTTTCGGAGTTCCAAGAGAAACTGCGGTAGGCGTAGTTTATTGTTATGCCGTGGTTTTTGAACAAATCGCCCCAGAGTATCGCTACCTGTTCCCCTTGTGCAATGGAATTTGTAGAAACAAAACCAACTTGAATTGTGGTGTTTTCAATAAATGCTGCCGCTAATTTGTACCAACCTGCAACATAGTCGAGCTTTCCAGATTTGGGGTTGCTTTCGAATACCACTTTAATATCCACAGCTTGCTCTGTGCTTCTCTTGGATTGTCCCTTGAATGGCGGATTACCCATAATATAATTCAGCCGATTCTTAGGAACAACCGTCTCCCAATCAATTCTGAGAGCATTTCCCTCCACGATATTGGCATGGGAAGTCAGGGGAAGGAAGTCCAACTTTTTCATAACAATGGCTTCCGTCTCCTTCATCATCTGGCTTTCCGCGATCCACAGGGCAGTCATGGCAACCGTTACGGCAAAGTCGTTGATCTCAATGCCGTAAAACTGTCCGATGCTCACCTGAATGGGGTCAAAGTCCACGGAGTCGCCCATGACCATCTGATCCCCCAGACGAAGGGCAACTGCCTTGTTTTCCAGCCGCCGCAGGGAGAGATATGTCTCCGTTAAGAAGTTGCCGGAGCCACAGGCGGGATCCAAAAAGGTCAGGCTTGCCAGCTTTTTTTGGAACTCTGCCAGCTTTTGATCTCTGGTCTTTTTGACCCCAATGGCAGAAATGGTTTCCAGTTCCTCCTTCAGCTCCGTAAAGAACAGGGGATCGATCACCTTGTGGATATTCTCAATGGAGGTGTAGTGCATACCCCCGCCCCGGCGTGTCTCCGGGTTCAGGGTGGACTCAAAGACAGCTCCAAAAATGGTGGGGCTGATCTCTGCCCAGTTGAAGCCGCTGCTGGCTTTTTCCAAAAGCAGCTCAATAATTTCTTCCGTAAACCGGGGAATGATGATGCTTTCATCCCGGAATAAGCCGCCGTTGACATAGGGGAATGCCGCTAAGTCCTCGTCCATATAGGGGTCTCGATCAGAAATCTTCGTGTCCAGCACCCGGAACAGGTCGATCAGTGCCTTTCGCACATTTTTCGGCTGGAAGCCCCGAAGGTAATCATGGAACATGGTATGACTGCCAAATATCCCCGCATCCTCGGCATAAAGGCAGAATACCAGCCGCACGCAGAGCATATTCAGGCTCTTTAATTCTTCCTCGCTGGCAGGACTGTTGTACTGCTTCAAAAGGGCATCGTAGAGCTTTCCCACCAGCTCTCCGGCTTTCAGGGACATCTCCATTTCCTTTTTGATCCGCTCATTTCCCCGGTCTACCAAAAAGCTGAGACGGTGGATCTCCTTGTCCAACTCAGCCAGAGGGATGACCTCCGGGGTATCATTGGGGTGGTTCATATCGTGGATATGGAATTCCTTAAAATTGCACACCACGATCCAACGGGGATTCCGGTTATGGGGCAGATACCCGGCGTAGCGGCGGGCTTGCTGGAAGGGGGTGAGCAGGGAGCCGTCTGACTGCCTGTAGCCCCTTCTCAGGTCGATATCACGCCCTTTTTGCTCAATGAGAACATGGGTAGCTTCAATGTATCCATCAATAAAGCTGGTGTGGCTCAGCTTCACAGGCACTTCAAAGGAAATGGCATTGGCGGCATTTTCCAGGCCAAAAACATTTTGAAGCAAAGAGATCCAAAAAACCTGTGTTTGCTGCTTTTCGTCCCCACGACCGCTCCAATCCTTTATGAATTGCCTTGCGGCTAATTTTTGTTGAATATCTGTCATTTTTTCACATCCTTAGGGATATTGTGTCTATTATATCTGCTTTGTTGGCAAATAGCAATTGAAAATTTGATATTAAGTGAAAAACAAATGGGCTGCGGCGAAAATACCGCAGCCCTCGTTGTTTTACAGGTCAATAGCAGGATTCATGCAGTACACATTCTTTTGATCCAGCCGTTCCCGCAAAAGCTGAACAGCCTCGCCAAACCGCTGGAAATGCACGATTTCCCGCTCCCGGAGGAATTTGATCACATCGTTTACATCGGGATCATCGCTGAGCCGCAGAATGTTGTCATAGGTGACACGGGCTTTTTGTTCTGCAGCTAAATCCTCCGCCAGGTCAGCCATGGGATCTCCCTTGACTTCCATGCTTGCTGCCGACCACGGGAATCCGGATGCGGCGGTGGGGTATACACCGGCTGTGTGGTCAACAAAGTAGGGAGCGAAATTGCTGTTTTTGATTTCGTCAGGTTTTACCTTCCGGGTAAGCTGGTGTACAATGGCACCGATCATCTCTAAATGGCCAAGTTCTTCCGTTCCAATATCCGTCAACAAGCCCTTCAGTTCATCAAAGGGCATGGAGTACCGCTGGGACAGATACCGCAGGGAAGCACCCAGCTCTCCGTCAGGACCACCATACTGGGAAATGATGATGGATGCTAATTTGGGGTTAGGGTTTGCGATCCTTACAGGATATTGCAGCTTTTTCTCATAATGAAACATACTACGCCCTCCTTACCGTCTTATTTCCCGGTATTCCCAGGGCCAGGGATCGTCCAGCCAGCGATAAGTTTCGCACTGAACCATGCTGTGATGGTTGAGAGGACCGCAGCATTCCTCGTACAGCTTTCGACCCTGGTTATAAAGCTCCTGATAAGCTCTGTAAAGCTCCAGGGCATCCTCATCGTCTCTGTGGGTATCCAGATATAATGCTAATTCCTGAATCGCGAAACCAAGAGCCTGCAGCTCGTGAAGGGGTGTATCAGGCAATTCATGTTTGTTGACCATGGACATAAAGGGCAGATCCAGACCGGGAAACAGAGTGCCTCTTACAAGACCCTTGCGAGCTTCGTATTTCGGAGGATCATTCTGTTGAAATGGTACATAGGGATTCGCAAGAGGGGCACAGGCAGGAAGCCGACCCTCACCCGGCTGGGAACACATTTTACCGGGCATTTCCGTTTTGTTCCTTAAATTGGCAGGCAACTTAAACTCCTCCCTTATAAAATGGATTGGGAACTTTTGTCGTTCCTGCTCATTTTATGTGTACGGCAAAGGAAATGTTCCCAATGCTGCATATTAAGACCAGCGGACAATACTTATAATTGAGGTGATTTGTATCATGGTACGGAGCAATAACTATTTCAGACTTTATTATTGGGTATATGGATGCGCGATCCTTCTGTTTGCGGGAGTGGCAATGTTTATGAGCAAAACGGTGGAGGCTGTAGCCGTGGCACAGTTGGATTCCGTTTCTACAAGAATCATTATAGATGCCGGTCATGGCGGGGAGGATGGGGGCGCGACCTCTTATACGGGAACACTGGAAAGTCAAATTAATCTGGAAGTCTCCCGTAGATTGAATGATTTAATGCACCTTCTGGGTTACAGAACCACAATGATCCGTACCACCGATACTTCTGTATCTACAACAGGAGATACCATTGCGCAAAGAAAAATGTCTGATCTTAAAAACAGGGTAGCGGTTGTAAATCAAACGGATAATGCTTTGCTTGTCAGTATCCATCAAAATTTGTTTTCAGACGGTAAGTACAGCGGCGCGCAGGTGTTTTACGCCCCGACACAGGGGAGTAAAGACTTGGCAGAGAAAATTCAGCGGTCAATGATCGATGCTGTAAATCCGGGAAGTAAGCGGGGAATCAAGGGGGCTGACGGGGTGTATTTGATGCAGCATATCAACTGCACCGGGGTTTTGGTGGAGTGCGGTTTCCTTTCCAATCCACAGGAAGCAGTGCTGTTGGAGAGTCCGCCATATCAAAAAAAGCTGGTTTGTGTGATTGCGGCAGCCATCAGCGATTATTTGAACCCTTGACCGGGAATCAAAGGATTGGTATAATGAACAAAAGAAATGAAGGGGAGGCGATGAGGTGGCAAAGCCGAAAACCGTATTTTATTGCACCGCTTGTGGAAACGAAACGCCGAAGTGGCAGGGGAGATGTCCTGCCTGCGGAGCATGGAACGCGCTGGAGGAGTTTGTGGAAAAGGCGGTCGTTCCCGGCCGTGGTCGTACAGCTCCTGTTATGTCAGCAGCCAGAGCAAAGAATTTGGATGAAGTGGATACCGGAGAGGAAATTCGCTATTCCACGGGTATGAGCGAGCTGGACAGGGTTTTGGGCGGCGGTGCTGTAGAGGGATCACTGGTTTTGGTCGGTGGTGCGCCTGGCATCGGCAAGTCAACGCTGCTTTTGCAAATTTGCTCCTGCTTGTGTAAGGAACGAAAGGTTTTGTATGTCTCCGGTGAGGAAAGCGAGCGGCAGCTAAAGCTCCGGGCGCAGCGATTGGGAGTCAATTCACCCAACCTGTTTATTCTTTCAGAAACGAGGCTTTCTGATGTGGCAGCGGTGATCGACAGCACCAAACCGGACATACTCATTGCTGACTCCATTCAAACTCTATATAATGAGGAAAATGACTCTGCTCCCGGCAGTGTATCTCAGGTAAAGGATTGCACCATGACCATGATGCAGCTATCCAAAGCCAGGGGAGTTACGGTCTTTGTGGTAGGGCATATCAATAAGGAGGGTGCTATTGCCGGTCCTAAGGTTTTGGAGCATATGGTGGACTGTGTTCTGTATTTTGAAGGTGATGCCAATTCCTCTTATCGCCTTCTGCGTGCGGTTAAAAACAGATTTGGCTCAACCAACGAGATCGGGGTTTTTGAAATGGGGGATAAGGGATTGATCGAAGTCCCCAACCCATCCCAAATGCTTCTGGAGGGGCGCCCAAAGGGAGCTTGCGGAACTTGTGTTGCCTGCGTAATGGAAGGGACACGCCCTATTTTGGCAGAGGTGCAGGCTTTGGTAGCCAAGTCTTATCTTAATGTCCCACGGCGCACTGCTGATGGATTTGATTTTAATCGGGCAAATCTCCTTGTTGCGGTAGGGGAGCGGCGAGGGGGCATGAAACTGGGGAGCTTTGATGTGTATGTCAATGTCATTGGTGGCTTGCGGTTGGATGAGCCTGCTGCCGACCTCCCCCTGGTACTGGCGATCGCTTCGTCCTATCGGGATAAGGCTTTACCGGATGATTTGGTTGCTATAGGAGAGGTTGGGCTTACAGGGGAGATCCGTTCTGTGACCCATATGTCTCAAAGATTGACGGAAATTGCCCGCTTGGGTTTCAAAAAGTGTGTTATTCCCAAAATGGGTACAGAAAAATTGGAAATTCCCAAGGGAATTGAGGTTTACCGTGTGCGAAACCTGCGGGAAGCCATGGAAATCGTTCTTTAAGGTGAGTTACTATGTTGGATAAAGAAATGCAGGATAAGCCAGCCAAAGCCGTCAGAAAAGCGGAAAGGGTAAAATTATTCCGGTTTTGCGGTAATTGTTGAAACTTTGTGTTGACACAAGGGTGTTACTGTAGTAAAATAGTGTAAACGGAGCTTTTCTGTATCCGTTAAATATGAAAACTGGAGGAGAGATTATGGCTTTTTGCGGAAAATGCGGCGCGGAAGTGCAAGAGGGTGTAAGATTCTGCCCATCCTGTGGACAAGATCAAAATGCGCAACCCGCCCAAAATGACTTCAACGAAAAACTGGCTAACATGAACAACACGGCTGACACCACTGGCGAATTTGATCCTGCGGATATTGAAAAGAACAAGGTCATGGCTGTTCTTGCATATCTGGGCATTCTGATTCTCATTCCCATTTTTGCTGCGAAAGAGTCCAGGTTTGCTCGTTATCATTGCAATCAGGGTCTTATCCTTCTCATTGCCAACATTGCATTCAGTATTGTTACCGGTATTATTAACGGCATTTTGGACAGTGTGCTGATTTCTTCCTTGCTTAGTATTGTTAGTCTTGTATTCCTGGTTTTGGCAATTTTGGGCATTGTCAATGCAGCCAAGGGTCAGGCTAAGGAGCTTCCCATCATCGGTAAATATCAGATCCTGAAATAAGCTTATATTATAGTTTTCTTTCTACTTTTTTGCAATTTCTCCCCGAAAACAGGTCTTTTTCCTGAATTTCGGGGAGATTTCTCTGATTATTAAGGCTTATTCAAAGCTTGCCTCATCCGGGGGAAGGGGAGGGGTTTCTTGTGAAAGGTCGATTTGGGCAATTGGGTTGGCCAGTGCCGCAATTTTCAATTCCGTACTTTCAATGTGGGTGTAAATTTCAGTTGTATTCAGGTGCTCATGACCAAGAACTTCCTGAACTGTTTTCACATCTACGCCGCCTGACAACATCATGGTTGCTGCCGTATGTCGCAGCTTGTGGGCGGAAAATTGTGTTGAATCCAGTCCGGCTGCCAACAGATGTTTCTTTACAAGTCGATGTACGGCGGTAACACTAAGGCGATTGTTGTCACGGGAACCAAACAATGCCCGATTATCAGACAGCTCTTTTTTGTTGCGTTCAATAAGGTAGGCATCCAAAGCTTTCCTGCAGGCAGAACCAAAATAGACGATCCGTTCTTTATTGCCCTTGCCAACAATTCTTATCCGATCCTCATAGACATCAGTCAGATTTAAGCCTACCAATTCGCTTCTTCGTATCCCGCAATTTAAGAATAACAAGAGTATCGCATAGTCCCGCGTTTCATTCGGTCCTGAGACCGCTTTGAGAAGGGCGGTAGATTGCTCTAATGTCAAGTATTTTGGTAAGCTTTTGCGAATCTTTGGATACTCCATGTCTGCGACCGGATTTTCTTCCAATAGCTTGGTGCGAACGGTGAGAAACTTATAAAAGGACTTAATGGCTGAGAGCTTTCTGGCACGAGCCGTGGGAGAGATGCCGTGTGTTGCCGATGGGTCATTCGGATCTGTGGTACGCTCGCTGGCGAGATATGAAAGAAACTCAAATATATCTGAGGTATCAATGTCTCTGATAAAATTAATATCAATGTTACGGATGTTGATTTCGTCCAATCTGGTTTCGATAGGCATATCGTTCCGCATGAGCTTCATAAAACGGAGAAACATTCTCAGGTCGAGATAGTATTCCTTGATCGTGCCGGGTGATTGCCCTTTGATCGTCTCGTGATATGCCAGAAAGTCACGCAGGACTGTCGGACAGTCGGAATAACGGCGCATAGTACGAAAACCTCCTTGATTCTTGATTTCTACATATATTATATCACGGATTCACTAAAAACGCAACAAAATTTTTATTTTGTTGCGTTAGCTTGGTTCAAATGAAATCTCCCTTGGACTTCCCCCAAGCGAACGCATCCTGGCTCACCCGCCCACAAAATCTCAGTCGTCCCTATCCCGTCTTTGGCTTTAATTACGCCCTCTGGTGCAATCTGCATCAGAGGGCATTATTATCAAAAACTACCTTCCTCCAACAGCAGAATGCTTCCGTCCATACCGCTTTGGCTTAAATACAATGTCTTTCCTTGCTCTCCGCCGATTTGAATTCGGATATTGGGAATTGTGTCCGGAATGTAGGTTATTATTTGGATACAATCCTGTTCTGTAAGCTCCTTTCCGGAAAACAAGGTTTCTGTGGGATAAAATTGATTGTCATCAATTCCAAAGTAACCAATACTGATGTTCACCGCACCGGCGTTTTCCAATCCGTAAAGGGTGATGCTCTCCCCTTCCGATTCCAATACAATGGTATGTGTCCGTTCAAAATCAGTGTTTACATTTGCTGAAATATCGGCGTAAATGGAGCAGCTTCTTTCCATAGAGCTTTCAGGCATATATTTATCATCCAGAATACCATTCAGCATTTCATAGGGCAAAAGAACCTCGACAACGCCGTAACGATAAGCCGCAACTTCGTAAGGAGCAAAATAGTATACCAATCCGTCTTCTGTGAGATACCAATTTGCACTTGTGCCGCCGGCAGTGTTAAACCGCTCCGAGACAACCTCCTCATAGCCATCCAAAAGCTGTTTCGGACCATTCTCTCCCTCCAGATATTCCAATACCATGGAATGAAGCTCCTCGAGCTGACTTTCATGTGAAATAATATCTGAGATACGCAATTCTTCCCCGGTTTTACCATGGAAATTCATGGAAAGGACCGTACAATTGGGATGTGAACCTCCATTAAAATCCATGGTTTTCGCATATACACTGATTACAGCATTATCCATACGACACGGGGTGTAGAAAAGATCGGTATAAAAAGCAGACCAGTCCCCTGCTTCCCCATAGCTTTCCTTTGCCCAAACAGCGGAAGCTTTTGTTTGTTCTTTTGTGTAAGAAATCAGGGCATCCATGCTGTCTTGAATTTTCGCCTGTACAGTTGCGTTTTGGGGCAAAAGGAGGCTGATATCCTGATAACGGAAGGAATAGACCACAGTCCCATCTTCGGCTGTTTCATCCTCCTGTACCGGATTTAAGGTCATTACCATTGGCGAAGCTGCATCATTTTCTGTTGGGGTCGTGATTTCTTCGGTAGGTGCAATGGTTTCCTCTATTGATTGTGTGGGGATCTCCGTTGGGGGTTCTGTTTGAACTGCTATATGTGGTGTGGTAGGCGATGTGGCTGGAGATTCTGTGGAGGTTACCACATTGTTGGCGCACCCGGCGAGGGAAAACATCAAGGCGGCAAGTAAGAAAATCAATGCTCTTTTCATGAACGAACGCTCCTTTGAAGTTTGTTTTTTTCATTATAGCACAAATCCCAGGAAAAGCAATTTCCAGACTGTAAAGAAATAATGAAGGACTGCCGAAACAGCCCTTCAAGTTGCATTATTTCAGAGAATCCAGTCTTGCCTTACTTTCTTCCAATTGTGCAATGAGTGTGCGGAGCTTTTCGGCCTTCTCCCGCTCAGCATTTACCACAGCTTCCGGGGCTCTGGAGGTAAACTTCTCATTGGAGAGCTTGCCTTCAATGCCGGAGAGGTTCTTCTGCGCCTTTTCCAGCTCTTTCCCGATTCGCTCCAGTTCCTTGGCCACATCCACAAGCTGCGCCATGGGCATATAGAGCTTAGCATCGGCGGTAACTGCTCCTGCCATATCGCTGTAGCCCTCGGGATCTTTGTCTGTGACGATCACTTCACCCGCAAAAGCTAAACGAAGGATGATGGGGATGCCTTCCCGGAATGCCTCCTGCTTTTGGGTAACAACATACAGGGTAGCTTTCTTGGAGGGGGGCACATTCATTTCCGCTCTGCGATTACGAACAGCCCGGATCGCCTGCATAACGGCTTCCATAGCGGCTTCTTCTCTGGGATAGCTCATAGAAGCTGTGCTTTCAGGCCACTGCGCAATG
>JAZNYB010000061.1:0-9590 GCA_045594185.1 Faecousia sp.
CCGACCACCCGGTAGCCCGCCTTTGCCAGAAGCACAGACATCGCCCCTGTACCGCAAGCCAAATCCAGAACAGAGCGGGGCTTTACACCCCGCTCTGCAAGTCGTTCTTGTGCAAAACGCAAGATATGCCCATAGGGAACATCCATGGTCAGCCGGTCATAGGAGACTGCCAAGGACTCATAGGCACTCATGCTTCTTCCTCTTCCTCCATGCGATCAATGACCATGTGATAGCCGTCGGTGCCATAGTTCAAAGAGCGGTTGACACGGCTGATGGTTGCGCTGCTGGCACCGGTCAGCTCCAGGATCTTGTTATAGATCATGCCCTGATCCAGAAGACAGGCAACCTCAAAACGCTGCTCCATAGCGTTGATCTCGGGAACAGTGCAAAGATCCATGAGGAAATTATAGCATTCCTCAGGGGTCTTCAGGGTCAAAAACGCACGGTACAGGGGGCTTTCGGGATTTGCTTTTCTATTTCTGCTGTTCATAACAAAACATCCTCTCTAAAAATTAGTCAGTTCAATAAGCAAGTATTACCTGATACGGTCATATTATACTGTAGTTCAATGAAAATGTAAAGGGGTATTTCAAAACTTTTTTGTAATTTGCAACTTTAATTTTTTAACGGGAAAACCGGCAAAAACGCACCGTGGGAAAAACCCACGGTGCGTAAGAAATGATTGATTTTAGAGCAGACCTTACCGATTGAAAATCTTGAAGATCTCGTCAATGTCGTCCACATCCTCAGAGGTCATAGCTGCGGGCTTGCCACGCTCACCGACACTGGAAGACACAGCGGCAGGAGCGGTCTTTTCCGCAGGGATCTCGGCTTCTTCCCGCTTTTCGTCAAAGCCGGTAGCGATAACGGTGACCCGCATTTCATCCTGGAAGTCCTCGGAATAGGTCGCGCCAAAGATGATATTGGCATTGGGGCTGGCAGCCTCCTGCACGATGCTGGCAGCAGTCTCCACATCGTCCAGAGTCAGCTCAGGAGAACCGGTCACATTGACAAGAACACCGGTCGCTCCATTGATGGAGGTTTCCAGCAAGGGACTGGCAACGGCGGTCATAGCGGCCTGCTCCGCCTTTTCCCGACCGGCAGCGATGCCAACGCCCATATGAGCCCGTCCGGCATCCTTCATAATGGCGGAAACATCAGCGAAGTCCAGATTGATGATAACACGGTCAGAATAACCAACCAGCTCGGAAATGGAGGTCACAGCCTGCTTCAGCACATCATCCGCGATACCGAAGGCGTTGGCAAAGGTGATCTTCTGGTCGGTGACATACTTCAGTCTGTCGTTGGGGATGATGATGAGAGAATCCACCTTTTCCGCCAAAGCAGCGATGCCTGCCTCAGCCTGACGCATACGGTTAGCACCTTCAAACTTGAAGGGCTTGGTTACGACACCAACGGTGAGGATGCCTGCCTCACGAGCCAGATCAGCCACGATGGGAGCGGCACCCGTTCCCGTACCGCCGCCCATACCGGCAGTGATGAACACCATATCTGTACCTTCCAGGATCTTTGCGATGGCAGCGCGGCTCTCCTCAGCGGACTTGCGACCCACATCGGGCTTGGAGCCGGCACCCATGCCGCCGGTGAGCTTTTCACCGATCTGCACCTTATGGGGGCACTTGGACTTATTGAGATCCTGCTTGTCAGTATTCACAACGATAAAGTCAACGCCACCGACGCCGGACTCGATCATGCGATTCACAACATTATTACCGGCGCCACCAACGCCGATCACCTTAATATTAACCACTCTCTCGGGATAAACTTCGGGAATACCAGTAGCCATAATTGCTCTCCTCCTATGTATTTTTCCTGTTACGCCGAAAATCGGCAAGGCGAATTGATACCTATACCCATCTATTGTACCGTGAAATTCCTGTCAGGTCAATAGCAATTCTAAATTTTTCGTCAAACTTTTTCTAAAAAATCTAATCTTCTGTTTACCATGGAGTAAAGACAGCCTGTCCATCCTCCCGGAAGGAAAGATCCAGAACACCGCCCCGATAACCATCGGCTGTAAGCTTCTCCACCGCCTGCACCATATAGCGAACCTTGTAGCTCAGCTCCGTAGTATCGTCCAGAAGAATCCGGAAGGAATTTCCATACCACACCTGAATATTGTATAGATCCTCCACATCTACCACAGTTATATCACCACCCCGGTCGCAGGCAGTCAGGGCAGCCATGATCACAAGCAATGCTTCTTCACGGTTCAAAACAACGGTCGTCTCCTCCGGAACACTCTCGCCGGTCGTCCCGTTTTCCTCTGTGGGCGCGGATTCTTCTGTGGGAGCTGTTGTTTCCGTGGGCTGGGTATTTTCTGTCGCTTCTGTTTCCCCGGTCTTTTCCGCAAGCCGGAAGCTTTCTCCCGCCACAGGCTCTTTGACAACAGCACCTTCAATGCGGATGCAGTCATCCCCGGAAGCATCCGTGCTTTCCAGAACCGTTCCATCGCCGGAAAGAAGCCACCAAAGCCCGGATTCATCCTGAATCGTAAAAACAGCAGACTGCTCAACAATGTCAATATTGACAGTATTGGGGAATTTTATACCCACCTGAATATCTCCCACATAAGGAAGCGCGGCATGGATGCGACCGGCGATTCCGGATTTACTTAAAAGCATCAGGTTTTCGCCCACATCTATCCCTGACGCGGAAATCACTTCCTGCGCGGAATATTTTACATTGCCTGACACCTGCACTGAATCCACCTTAAAGAAAATGGTCATAGCCACGATCAGGGCCAGCACCACAGCAAGGGTAGCTCCCAGGCGCAGGAAAAACACTCTGCGGACAAAGGGTTTTACCGGTCGCCTTTGCGCTTCGGAACGCCGTTTTTCCGCTTTTTCGATTTTCCTCTGCTGTTTCTGTCGGCGGAGCTGCTGTTTGCGCCGATGCTGCCGCTCCTGAGTCGTCTTCTGCCGCTGCCCGTCTCTCCCTCGGGAGGCTGCGTTTCGCGCGGATGCGGGGCGGCTCTGTTTTCTCCTTTTATCTCCTGATACAGGCATATCCCCGGAGGCTTCCGGCGATTTGCGCCTGCGCTCCGGGGCGCTGTCTCTATTCAAATGGGATGCCGATGGATTTCGGCGGCGGGGCTGCTGCTCCCTTTCCATAGTGTATTCCTTCCCGGCAGCAAGCTGCCACTTCATCTGTTATATTTTGAATATCCGCTCCCAAGAGGCTGAGTTTTTGAGCAAAGTCTCCGTAGCCTCTGTGGATATGATGTACGCCTGTAATAAAACTGTCACCCTCCGCGCCCAGAGCAGCAATCACCATTGCCGCACCCCCACGCAGGTCTGTGGCTTCCATTTTTGTTCCCAAGGTCTTTTCCACCCCGGTTACCACAGCCAGAGAGGAAATCGTCTCGATTTTCCCACCCATCTCCCGCAGGGCGGGCACATGGCGATACCGGTCGGAAAACACCGTCTCCTCAAAGACCGTCACCCCCTCTGCCCGCAGAAAAGCCGCCATAACCGGAGCCTGGGCATCCGTGGGGAAACCGGGATAAGGCGATGTTTTAATCACGCCCCCTCCTTTCATGCGGTGGGGCGCGCGCAAAAAGATCGTATTGGCCTCCGGGCGCAAAACGCAGCCAGCCCTCCGATACGGGTCAAGTACAGGCTGGAGCAAGCCCGGCGCAATATCCCGAAGAAGGAGCAGTCCCCCGGTTGCCGCGGCCGCCGAAAGATAGGTTGCCGCTTCCATGCGGTCAGGCATGACTTTATAGCAGGCACTTTCGGGAAAGCCCCCATGAATTTCCAGCACAGAGGTTCCCGTACCATAAATTCTTGCGCCCCCACTGCTTAAAAATCCGATCAGATCCCCGATTTCCGGTTCTCTGGCGGCGTTGCAGATGATCGTAACACCTTCCGCTCCAATTGCAGCCAAAATCAGATTTTCCGTCGCTCCAACGCTGGGAAAGGGCAGAACCACCGTTCCCCCTTTTAGTTTACCACAGCAGGTCAAGCCCCCATCTTCCCAGAAAACTTCCGCCCCCAAGGTTTTCAGTCCCCCAAGGTGCATATCAATGGGTCTTGCCCCCAGGCAGCAACCACCCGGCTCATAAAACCGGCACATTCCGGTTCGTGCCAGAAGGGGACCTAAAAACAAAATGGACGAGCGCATGGTACACATTTGCTCTTTGGTAATACTGTTTCCCGAAAGTCCGTGACTATCCACCCTCAGGGTATCCCCAATTCTCTCTGCCTTGCAGCCTAAAGACCTTAATATCGCTACCGCGTCATCCACATCTGTGAGCTTTGGACAGCCCCGAAGCTCAGACTCTCCACGAAACAGAAGCGTTGCCGCCAGCAAGGGCAGCACACTGTTTTTCGCCCCGGAGATCCGAAGCTCCCCTTCCAGTGGGATTCCCCCTGTAACCTGTATGTACTCCACCGGGCAGCACCCCCAAAAAGGCTTTGCTCATCCTATGCAGGCTCACCCTTTGAAGTGCCGGGGGGAATGTCAATTCTTTTTTGAAGCCAGATCCAGTATCACCTGACAAATTCTCTCAGCGGAATCCACCACCGCCATATCCAGAAGTGCCCGCCGCATGGCTCTGCACCGGGCAGAATTATCCAGAAGCGCCTTTGTCTCCTCGAACAGCTTTTTGGGGGTGCAGTCACCTTCCAGAATCATCTGCGCCGCTCCCCGATCCGCCATGATCTTTGCGTTCATTTCCTGATGGTTGTCTGCCACATTGGGAGAAGGCACAACAATACAAGGTGTGCCGGAAGCGGCAACCTCATTCAGTGTTGATGCTCCCGCGCGGCAAATAACCAGATCCGCAGCCGCCATGACTGTGGGCATATCGTGGATATATTCCCGCATGGAAAGCCCACTGCATTCCCGCAAATCCACGCCCCGCTCCTTCACATATTCCGGCATCCACCGCCAGCCGTAGCTTCCTGTGGCGTGGATATGCTGCCAGGGGCATCCGGCATCCTGCTCCAGCTTGAAATATTCCGCAATTGTTTTGTTCATTTCTCTCGCCCCAAGACTTCCCCAGGCAGAGACAATGAGGGGGCGTTCATCCAGCCCCAAGGCTTTTCTCGCTTCTTCCTTTTTCGTATAGATAAATTCCTGACGGACAGGCATACCCACTGCTTCCACCCGCTCCGGATGCTTATAGCGGGATCTGCTCTCACCGAAGGAAACCATGATCCTGGTCACCCGATCCGCCACCATTCTGGTGGTCAGTCCGGGAACGGCATTGCTTTCATGAACACAGGTAGAAATCCCCATGCGGCTGCCTGCCCATAAAACCGGGAAGCTGGCATAGCCGCCCGTTCCCACGATCACATCCGGCTGAAAGTCCCGGATTAATCTTTTCGCCTTGTTCAGGGAAGCGGCTGTGGAAAAAACACCCGTGATATTATGCCACAGGGCTTTGGGGGTGAATTTTCGCAAAAAGCTCTTGGGGTTCAGGGTTTCCAAAGGATATCCCGCCTTGGTCACCAGAGAACACTCCATGCCCCCTTTTCCTCCCACAAACAGTATTTCGCAATCCGGGCGGCGTTCCCGCAGAGCATTGGCAACGGCAATGGCGGGGTTGATATGCCCTCCCGTTCCGCCGCAGGTGAATATAACTTTCAAAATAACAGCCTCCTAGCCCCATGTGCGGGAACTCCAGCGAGAAATTCCCAGCATGATACCGACCTCTCCAAAGGTCATCAAAAGGTTGGTTCCACCGTAGGAAAAAAATGGCAAGCCTACGCCGGTGGAGGGCAGCAGATTGCAGACAACAGCGATATTCAAAATCACCTGAATCGCCAGCAGGGTGGTGATCCCCACTGCCAGCATGGTTAAAAAACGGTCTGAGGCGTGCATAGCGATCCAGTACCCCCGGATCACCAGCATGGCAAAGAGAATGATTATGCCCAAGGCTCCAACAAAGCCCAGCTCCTCGCAGACAATGGCAAAAATGTAGTCGTTATACTCAAAGGGAAGGTAGAGGTACTTTTGCCGGCTCATGCCCAGCCCCAACCCGAACAGTCCTCCGGAACCGATGGCATATTGGGACTGGATCACCTGATAGCCCTCATCCCTTGCGTATAGTTCAGGATGAAGCCATGCGATGATCCTGTCTCCGGCATAGCCCATAAGGGAAACATAGGCGATGAAAAACACCAGAGCAAGACCGATCGCTCCAAAGATCCAGCGCTTTTTGATGCCGCCCACAAACATCATGACCAGACTCAGCATACCGATGATCATAATCGCGGAGAGGTGTTTTTCCAGAGCGACCAGCACCAAAATCACAAAAACCATGCCGCCCACACGGAAAATTCCATACCGTGTCTTGCCCATCTTATCCTTGTACCGCGCGGTCATAGCGGAGATCATGCAGATGACGGAGAATTTCGCCACCTCAGAGGGCTGAAACTGCTGACCCGCTATTTGGATCCACCTCTTTGCGCCTCCCGCGGAGACACCGAAAACCAGCACACCCAGAAGGAGTATCACAGTCACCAAATATATGGGCTTTGCCAGTCTTTGCCAGACACCCGGATCCAAACGGCTGGCAACAAACATGACCGCCATACCCAAAAGGGCAACTACCCCCTGCCGCAGGAAATAGTATAAGGGCCCATTGTCCTCATAAGCCGCTCGCACATGGCTGGCCGAGAATATCATCACAAGACCAATTGCCGACAAAATCAGCACCAGTGTCAGGTATGGGATATCCGGCATTTCCCGTTCACAGGGTTTCCTTTTGTAGCCTTCCTTTCGGGAAATTTCCATCGCTGGCACAGGCGCTGCTCCCCCTCCTTTACTAAAAAGCGGATCAGGATTTATAAAGCAATCTTAAAACAATCCCTGAATACCGATCCAGGCAAGTACACACATAACGGCTGTCACTCCGGCGAAAATGATGACGATCTTTTCCTCAGACCAGCCGCACATTTCAAAATGATGATGGATGGGAGCCATTTTGAAAACACGCTTGCCATGGGACAGCTTAAAGTATGCCACCTGAATGATGTCAGACAGAGTTTCCACAATGTAGATAAAGCCCACCATGATCAAAATCAGGGGCATATCCAAAGCAAAGGCAAGACCACAGACCGCGCCGCCTAAAAACAGAGAGCCGGTATCCCCCATGAAAGCCTTTGCCGGGTGGAAATTGGAGATCAGGAAGGCGCACAGACCGCCCACCAGCGCGGCTGGAAACAGGGCAAGATTGTATCTTCCCAAAGCGGCGGCGGCAGCGGTAAAGAACACCATGACCGGAATGGTAACACTGGTGGCAAGACCATCCACACCATCGGTCAGATTGACCGCATTGACACAGCCCACCATAATAAACATGGCAAAGACCATATAGACCACAGGATGAATGGTCACGGACACATTCACAAAGGGAATATACAGATCACAGCTCATCAGCCCGCTGCGGTAGAGAATGTACAGATACAAAACGGAAACCGCCATTTGAAGCATTGCCTTCTGAACACCGGTCAGCCCCAGATTGCGGTGGAATTTCACCTTAAAAAAGTCATCCAAAAAACCGATCAATCCAAAACAAAGTGCCAGCACCAACACAAACAGGGCAGAAAAATCCCCGCCGACCATATACCGGATGCCAAAAATCAGACACAGCAGGCTTGCTCCAACGAAGGAAAGACCGCCCATGGTGGGAGTGCCCGCCTTGGTTTTATGCCAGTTGGGGCCCACCTCACGAATCTCCTGCCCCGCCTTTAACCGGCGCAGCGCGGGGATCAGGATATGGCACAGCAGCATACCCAGCGCAAAGGCACAGATCACTGTCAAAATGATGGTAAACATATTAGAATTCAGCATAACGCCGCCTCCGTGATTTTTCTATTGTGACAGCTTCTTAAAAGGCTGCCTTAATTCTCTCTCTTCAAAAGGATCTCCAGAGCCCGCTCCATCCGCATTCCCCGGCTTCCCTTAAACAAAAGGGTATCACCGGGCTGAACCAGAGCTTTAAGCCTTTGTCCCAGCTCCTCCATGGACGCGCAGGCGATGGACTTTTGATCCTCCAAGCCGCCCACCATAGCTCCTCTTGCCATCTGCGGCGCGAACTGCCCCAGAGCAAGGAGCAAATCACAGCAGCCGCCAGCAAGCTGCCCCACTTCAAAATGCTTGATGGGAGCGCAGCCACCCAGCTCCAGCATATCACCCAAAACAGCAATCCTTCTGCCGGGGTAATTCTTGAGCACACCCAAAGATGCCGCCATGGACTCAGGTCCGGCGTTGTAGCAATCCTTAATGATGGTGCATCCACAGGCGGAAAAGATCTGCTGACGACCATCCATGGATTCAAAGTCTGACAACGCCCTCGCCACATCTTCCACAGGCACATCCAAAAGCTCTGCCACACCGACTGCGGCAAGAGCATCCATGACCATGTGCTTTCCTTCCAAGGGAAGCCTTACAGAAAACGCTCCCCTTTCACCCTCCACCTGGAAGCCGCTCTCCCCCGGAGACTGTACATAGTCCCTGCCCACAATTTGGGCTTGGGTGTTTTCCATGGCGAAGTATCGGGGAATGGGGCTCACCGATTCTCTTAAATTCCAGAGAAGCGGCTCGTCTCCATTGAAGATCACAGCACCGCCGGGACGAAGCCCCTGCAAAATTTCCAGCTTGGCTTTCAAAATCCCTTCCCGGGAGCCTAAATGTTCGATGTGCATGGTGCCGATATTCACGATCACCGCAATATCCGGCTGGGCAATGGAGGTAAGATAGGACATTTCTCCAAAATGATTCATGCCCATTTCCAGAACCATAATCTGCACATCCCGCTCCATGCCTAAAATCGCCATGGGCATTCCGATGTCGTTGTTATGATTGACCGGGGTTTTCCCAACTTTGTATTTCCGGGAGAGGACTGCCGCAGTCATTTCCTTGGTGGTGCTTTTTCCCACAGAGCCGGTGATGCCCACTACCTTTACCTGCAAGGAATTTCGATAGCCACGGGCAATGTCTCCCAGAGCTTTTCTGGTATCCTCCACGACAATTGCCGGAAAATCACCCTCAGCATGGGTACACAATACCGCGCCCGCACCCTTTTCCAATGCCATGGGAATAAAGTCGTGACCATCCCGCACATCCTTCAGGGCAACAAAAAGCTGACCGGGGGCAATTTTTCTGGTGTCATTGCTCGCGCCAAAGAAGGTATTGTCTTTATACTTGGGGTCGATCACACCGCCGCACCAAAAAGCGGCTTGCTCCAGAGTGATCCCATTCATGTTCCCCACCTGCTTTCATTTTCTTTCGGCACACCAACGGGCGACTTCTTCCCGCTCGTCCAGATGGTGCTTCACGCCGTGAATTTCCTGATAGGTTTCGTGACCCTTGCCTGCCAAAACGATCACATCGTCCTTTTGCCCATGCTCCAGGGCATAGACGATCGCCTGACGGCGGTTTTCAATGACTACTTAAGGCGTTGCGCTTCCCTGTACGCCCGCAAGGATCTCCTCCAAAATGGCGTTGGGATCTTTCGTTGGGGGGTTGCGGGAGGTAAATTCCACAAAGTCCGCCTCTTTTACGCCGATGCTTCCCATAATGGGGCGTTTTGTTCTGTCCCGGTCACCGCCGCAGCC
>JAZNYB010000062.1:0-12757 GCA_045594185.1 Faecousia sp.
CCAGAGACCAGGAGCGGTATGCAGGGGAGACCTATGGCGGATACAACTTTGATGATAACGCCAATTGGGGAACCAGTACCAATGCTACTGACAGCACCGTTGATAACTCTGCTGGTACATTGAGCTTCACCTATGTCAACAACGATTCCACAAAGACCTATTTCCAGAATCGGAACAGGTATAACCTTGACTACACTCCTCCTGCGGGCGCATACTATGAGATAAGGTTTAAGCTGTCCAATCTGGGGACTGTGGGGGAAGATGATACCTTCAAAATTAAGCTGAAGGGTCGTTATACGGATGAGAGCGGCTGGCCTGACATTTCTGCCTATGTAACAAAGGATGTATCTTCCGCTAATGGGAAATACATTACTGTTTCGGGATCTGTTATCTCCAGTTGGTCCACATCAATATCCACAAAGTATATCTACATTTGCCTTGATGGTCTGCCTGTGGGCGCAACGGTTACTGTTGACTACCTGTATATCGGACCCAAGACTGCGGCTTCCCTGTATTTCGGCTTCGATAACGATGCCAAGGCCCAGGAGCGGTATGATACCTTTGCTTATGGTTATCGCGACTATGATTCGGAAACCAGTGCCTCTTGGTACACCTATCAGAACTCCGATAATGGTCACGGTGGTGCGCAAAACTACAAAAACTTCTCTGTTGATAACAAGGCGGGCGTTCTTTCCGTGAAGGTCACAGACGACTACAGCGGCACTGCTGGCAGTAACGCCATTTATGGGCCAAACATCTTCACAGCGTTGGGGTATGGTGTAAGTTCCAACAGTGCGCAATCTGTGTACTATAATCCTGAGAATGCTGAATACCTCCAGGTTCGCTTCAAGCTGCGTAACTGTGTCTTTGACAAGGGCGATGGCAACCATTCGATGCCCCGAGTGGTTCTGCGGTACTACTATGATAAGGATGGTACAACGACTGAGAAAACAAACATGCTTGAATACTTCACGCTTGTAAACGATCAGTACATTACAGTTACGATTCCTGTTACCAGCACCTTCAAGGAAGCTGATCGGATTAGCCGGATTGGCTTGCGATTCCAGCATATCAAGCAGGCAACCTCTGCTGGTGGCTATGTAGACATTGACTACATCTTCATCGGTCCCAAGGATAAGCTTCCCAATCAGAAAGTAGAGCAGACCTACGGCTACGATTCCAGCTACGAATCCGACAACTACTACTCCGGCGACTCCGCTCTCCTCGCCTACGGTCAGGGCAGAACCACCACCACCATGGACTTCTTCTTCACCGGCACCGGCTTTGATATCATCTCTGCCACCGGTCAGGAGCACGGCTCCATCCGTGTCAACTATACCAATACCGCGACCGGAGAGACGAAGTATGTATCCGTTGTCAACAAGAGTGATACCAACCTGGATCTCTATCAGATCCCCGTTGTATCCGTGCAGGATCTGGCATATGGTACTTACCATGTTGAGATCGGTGTCAACCAAAGATTCGTGCCTACCGGAAATGTCTCCGCTAGCCTGTATCGTGGCAACCAGTTCATATTCGATGCGGTTCGTATTTACAACCCCATTGATACAACTGCCGGCGCAAGCAGCACCGGAGACAGCAAGCTGGCTTACAATGCCTATGTGGTGGATAAGGAAGTCTATCCTGATGTGGCTGAGGTTCGTGATGAGTTGATCACCAGTTGGGATGATTTTACCAACGGCATCGGCTTCGTAGACTTCTACTATGAAACCGACGGCAGTGCGAAAGACTTTGATGATTACCTGAACATTGGTCCCAAGAACGAGGTCTATTTGGACAAGGGTCAGTCCGTCGTGTTTAAGGTTCTGGTTCCCGAGATCCCCACCGGCATGGATATTGGCGCAAAGTCTGCTGATGGCAGTCCTGTAACCATGGTTACAAAGATCGGCCCCAGCACCAGCTCTGTTACCCAGACCAACACTACAATCATCAACACCAGCAGAGCCATGTTCTATGATATGTCCGATGGCGGCTTCCTCAATACGGACATCAGCACAGCCTTTGCTAACAAGTATGCTTATGTGACCGTTTCCAACACCGGCAGCGGCACCTTGTCTCTGACCGATGTGAAGTTGACCTTTGCCAAATCCGCTCAGGTAACGGACAACACCCCCGAGGCTGTAAGCGCAAGCTCCGCTGAGATCATGACCTTCAATCTTGCGGATGTTCTCAGCGACGAAACGGAAGAACCTGTTGCGGACGATGTTCCTGCGGTAGACGAGGTTGAAGCAACCGTAACGGAAGTTACCTATGTGGTTGACGAGGATACCTTGAAGTTTGCGGAATATGCTCTTGCGGGTATGTTCCCCGATCCAGAGCCTGTCATCAAAAATGGCATCATTGAAGAAAACGGCGTTTACAACTACTATGTAAATGATGTCCTGCAGGAGGGTGCTGGCCTGATTCTGATCGACGGTTGTTATTACTACATCCGCTCCAATGGCCAGGCCGCAGTAGGCGACTACTGGGTCACTAATACCAACGGTCTGTTGGACGAAGGCTGGTATAGCTTCGATGTTGACGGCATTATGAGCCTGCTCAATGGTATTGTTGATGTAGATGGTACTCCGTACTACTATGTAAACAATAAGATCGCCTGTGGCGCGGGCTTGATCCAGCTCAATGGTAATTACTACTACATCCGCTCCGGCGGACAGGCGGCAGTGGGCGACTACTGGGTCACCAATACCAACGGACTCATGCCCGAGGGTATGTACACCTTCCAGGATAACGGCGTAATGCTCCTGCTCAATGGTATCGTTGATGTGGACGGCACACTGTACTACTATGTAAACAACAGCATTCAGTACGGTGCGGGCTTGATCGAGCTGGAGGGCGAGTATTATTACATCCGTTCCGGCGGTCAGGTAGCCATCGGACAGTATTGGGTAACCAATACCAACGGTCTGATGCCTGAAGGCTTCTACACCTTCCAGGAGGACGGCTCCATGCTTTGGAGAAACGGCATTGTAGAGGAAGACGGCGCGCTGTACTACTATGTGAACAATGTTCTGCAAACCGCGGCCGGCTTGATCCAGTTGGATGGAAGCTATTACTACATCCGCTCCAACGGACAGGCAGCGGTTGGGGAATATTGGGTCACCAATACCAACGGCCTCATGGACGAGGGACTTTACACCTTCGGTGAGGACGGCAGGATGCTCCTGTAATACAAAACTCCTTCCTTTTCCCTCCCTTCGGGGAGGGGAGAGGATCGGGGCAGGAAAGCATTGCCTGAATCAGCCTCTTGAAAGAGACTGTGATACTGATTTCTTTCCATTGTTCCCTGTTGGATGGGGAGGATCGGGTAAAATAGATGGGAGCGATCTGCGATGGTTCCCAAACAGAACGGAGGTAGTCCATGAAGAGAAAATATGTAAAGCCCTATTTGTTGGTTGAGTCCTATCAGTTGGATGCATCGGTTGCGACCGCTTGCAGTGCGCAGCCTAACGGTCAGCCTATTTACTATGGCGAGACGAATTGTTCCTTTGGCGGTGAGTATTACTTTGACCCCCGGTGCGCTGAGGATGTCGTAAACGGTGACTGTTATCACGGTCCTTATGCATCGGATGGTATGGTTTTTATCATGTCCTGACCAATGAAACGCTTTGCCATTGGGGGATTTCAGCTTGTCCTGAACAGCGGAGCGCTATCCCTGCTGGAGGACAGCTTTATAAGCAAATTTCGCTGTGAAGATCAAGAACTGCCTGCCCCCGATCCCATTGTCTATGACCTGATCTGCTCCAGCCTTTCTTCCTATGGGGATACACCTATTCTTCATTATTGCGGTTCTTCTGAGCTGCATGATACGGAGAAAGGAAAGCTGCTCATTGGACACTGGGCAACCTGCCGCTTCGCCTATGGTTTCTTCCTTGAGGAGCTGATGGGGAACGGTGCTGTGCGGTGCTATTATGACCCAAAGCTTCGGGAGGAAATACCGCTGTCCATGTCCCGGTTTTTCAGCCTCGCGGGTCTTAGCAGTAAGCTCCTGCAAAGAAATGCCGTGGTTCTGCATTGCTCCTATGTGGAGCGGGATGGGGAGGCAGTCCTGTTTGTCGGTCAGTCCGGGGCAGGGAAGTCCACCCAGGCTGCCCTTTGGGAGCAGTCCGGAAGGGGCAGAACCATTAACGGGGATCGTGCCCTTCTTAAGCTGGTTGACGGTCGCTGGTATGCCTATGGATACCCCTGCTGCGGCTCGTCCAGCATTTGTCTCAATGAGACGATGCCCATAAAGGCGATCGTGCTGCTGCAAAAAGGGGAAGTGAATCAGGTGATCTCCACCCCGCTTGCGTCCCGGCTCCGGGCGATGTATCTGGGTATTCAGGTCTACCCATGGGAGCGGCGGGAGACAGAGAGGGCATATGCGCTGGCTTCCCAAATCGCCGCACAGGTGCCCATCCTTACCCTGTCCGCAACACCGGATCTTCTTGCGGTGTCCACCCTGGACGGATATTTGACTCGACTGTAATATTACTACTGATTAAAACCTGACGGCGAAATCGCGGTTGGGTTTTATTCATTGCATATACTGATACAGTAATATTATATTCCAAACCCCAATGTTTGTCTTTCACATTTGTTAAGGATGCAAAATTTAACACGACCTTTCCGCTGCGGTTATGCTCTGTGCGGAAGGTCGTGTGTTTTTGTGGTGGTTCAATCCTGACTTTGTTCTTCTTCCCGAATCTGCCTGTGAAAACGGCTTAATGACTGCGGGCGTATTCCAAGATAAGACGCGATGTGTTCCAGAGGCACCCGTTCCAGAAGATCTCCGTGATTTTTCAGAAACCAGCGGTATTTATCAATTCCCTGCATTTGATAAAGCACCTGTTTCATTTGCCAGTGCTGTTGCATACTTCGGCTTGTCAAGTCATTGTATGCCCGCATTGCTTCCGCGCTGGTGGCTATGAGTTCTTGAATAAAAGCCAAAGGAAGAATGAAAACCGCACTGCTTTCCAGTGCTTGAATACTGATCGGCAGCGTTGTGCCAAGACCTGCCATGGTGGTGATCGTCTCCATGTATCGAAATGAAAAACAGTCTGTATGCTCTATACCATCACTGTCCAGAGTAAAATATCGAAACAATCCATGCAGCAGAAAACCGATGTCTTCAAAATAAGCGTTCCAGTTTGATAAATACTCTCCCTTTTTCAGAACACGAACAGTGCCAATTTCCATTGCCCGATCAAGTACCGCTTCATCCGTGATATGAAACGCCTGTTGCAGACCCTCTCTGATATGTTCCATGTATTTGTACCTCATTATCAAATTTCATTTATAAATGCGCATAAAATAGAAAACAAAATAAACAACATGTTGCGATTGCCGAAAATCAGTATACACCATTCTTGTCTGAAAGTCAACTATTCCGGGAAAAATTCCGGCAAAGCAGTCTTTGTATTGTATACAATAGATAATAACTGAAAGCAGGGGTGAGCGTATTGTATATTCCGGAATTGGGAACAAGGATCAAACAGCTCAGAAATCAGAAAAATATATCACAGGTAAATCTGGCAAAGCTTCTTGGTGTATCCAAGTCCGTTGTCAGCTCCTATGAGAATGGTATACACCTTCCGCCCTATGATGTGCTTACAAAAATGGCACGAATTTTTGGGGTTAGTACAGATTATTTGTTGGGGGTAGGATCAAACCGGGTCGTATGCGTGGAAGGGTTGACAGATACCCAGATCGAAGCGCTGATCATGATCATCGATGAATTGAGATCCACCAACAGAGCTGCGGGAGCTGCCGAATAATGGACATGAAGCGGATATGACAAAGAAGAATTACGAAGTCATTATATCTTTTGAAAATAACTTTTGCATTAACATATGTTAATTATGTGTTGAGTATTGACGAAAAACGATCCTCCTTTTGCGGCAGCTTAACTGCGGGGGAAGATCGTTTTTTTTCTAATTTTAAGGGCATGGAAGCAGTTTCTTTAGGCAGAAATTGGCTTTTTATGGATTTTTCTTCCGATTTGTTGGGATTTTACCGGGGAAACATAATTGACAATATTTGCGCGGTGTCTTATAATATGGGTTATAAGGCGTGATGCGTAAAGCTGGGTTTTTGTAAAGGGTGTAGCAATTACGGAGACTTGGCGTAGAGATCTTGCGGAGGATTTTAGTGTGTTTATAACCGATGTCAGTAAATATTTATATACCAAAGCGACCATGCGGGGCATTCCGCTTATGGGCGTTTTTGAATTGTCGCCTGTGTGCAATTTCCATTGTAAGATGTGCTATGTGAGAAAAACACCGGGGCAGATCAAGCAAGAGGGAAAGTGCGTCAGAGATTGGACACAGTGGTTGGAGCTGGCGAAGCAGTGCAAGGAAGCCGGAATGCTTTTTTTGCTGCTCACCGGTGGCGAGCCCTTTCTGTATCCCCATTTTAAGGAGCTTTATCTGGAGCTGCACAAAATGGGCTTTATTATCTATATCAATTCCAATGGCACTTTGATCACAGAAGAAACTGTGCAGTGGCTGAAAAAGGCAGCTCCCGCAAGAATCAACCTTACCCTTTATGGGGCATCCGCTGATACATATGAGAAGGTTTGCGGAGATTCTGCCGGTTTTCAGCGGGCTTGTGATGCCATTGACCGCTTGAAGGAGGCTGGTATCGCCCTTGTGATCAATGCAAGCATGATCCCGGAAAACTATCAGGATCTGGAAGGGATCATTCGCTTTGGCAAGGATAGAGGTATTCAGGTGCGTGTGGCTACCTATATGTTCCCACCTGTGCGCCGGGAGCAGGAAACGGAGGATTCCCGGTTTTCTCCGGAACAGTCCGCAAGGCTCTATGTGGAGAAGTATCGGCTCATGCAGGATGCCGAGGGTTTCCGGAACACTTGCAGCTATGTTCTCAGTGACGCGGAGGAGCTTGAGGACTCCGGCTGGGGAAAAGACGAGGATCACATGGTTTGCAGAGCCGGCAGAAGCTCTTGCTGGGTTTCCTGGGAGGGGCAGATGTCTGCCTGCGGTTTGATGCCATTCCCGGCGCAATATCCGGTATTTGAAAAACCCTTTGGGGAGTGCTGGAAGTCTCTTGTGGAGCAGGTTCGGCAGGCGCAGGTGCTGGCGCAGTGTCAGGGCTGCAAGCAACGCCATGTGTGCCGCCCGTGCGCCGCTATGCTGTATGCGGAAACAGGAGATGTGAATTGTAAAGCGGAGCATATGTGCCGCACGACACAGTGTATCGTGGATATTATTCGTTTGGAAGGAGACAGTGTATGAAGATCAGACTTTGTGCGATCATGCTTTTGATCGGGGTGTTTTTGAGCTGCTTCTGGGGCTGTGGAAACGATTCTCAGGGGGATTGGAGCAGTGGTGTGATGCAAGGGCAGCAGCCCGCACAGCATCAGACACAGGATCCGGGTGATAATAACGATGCCACCACGGAAAACAACGAGGAGCCCGAAGTAAAGCCTGAGCAGGAAACGGAGGATACGCAGCCGGAGGATGTAACGACTCCCACAAGAGAACCAGTGGAGGTTGTGCAGCGCATGGATTCCTCCTATGAGAAGTTTCTTGCGGCTGGTGTCCTTCTGGGACTTAGTATGCAGTATCCGGATTTCCAGTTGGAGGAGCTTTGCTTCAAAGAGGAGCACGATTTTGAGGATAAGATGGAAAGCGGCGGTGTTTATGCCTTTTTCCAGTCCGGCGGTGAGAGCCTGTGCATCCATGCCAAGCCTTTGGCAGAGACACGGACAGAGAAGGGAACCTGTGATTTGCAGGAAACTACCCTTGGTTATGCCACCTTCGATCTGGTGAATGTGCGTGTTTCCGACCTGACCGGCTATATCTCTGTAATGGATGAAGATCTTACGGAGCAGATCAATCAATTGTATTTGCTTACGATCATGGAAAATTGACAGGTGATTGCGATGAAGGTATCAAAGGATTTTATTTTGCGTCAGATCATGGATGATTATATGCTCATTCCCATGGGAGAAGCGGCATTGGAAATCTCCGCGATCCTTACTACCAATGAGGTGGGGGCGTTTCTGTGGGAGTGCCTTTCTGAGGAAACGACCTTCGAGGAGTTGGTGCAAAAGCTGGTAGGGGAATTTGAGGTTGAGGAAGCTGTCGCCCGTACCGATGTTCAGGAATTTCTGGATGAGCTTGCCAAACACGGACTTGTAAAAGACTGAAAAATCCCCGGCAGTTCAAATGACTGCCGGGTTTTTCAAAGATTGATAAGCGATCGGTCTGCAAATGGGGGAGAAGTATTATGGAGTTTGAAAAAATGCCACCGTCTCTGGATGGGTGGATCAAAGAAGCAAAAGCCTTGGAATGTGCCGGTAAGATCGGGATGTATTTGCTGCATAATGGTGTCGTCCGCGCCACTGCAAAGGCGCAGGTTCGCCATGGACAGGACACCTGTGAGCCGGTAACAGGGATGGTATTTTCCTATGACCGGGAGAAGGTTCGCCTTGTACTGGAGGATGCGTACAATCTGGAAGGTGTTTATCATATCCGCTTGTGGCTCAACGAAGGTTCTTTGGGGGTTGGGGATGACATTATGTATGTTCTTGTGGGCGGCGATATTCGTCCCCATGTCATTGAGGGACTGCAGTATATCGTCAGCCGTATCAAAAGCGAGTGTGTCATTGAGCGGGAATTATATAAGTGATAAAAAGTTGGGATCGAGCGTTTTGCCCGATCCCATTTGTTTTTTTATGCTTTCATGTGGTTCAGTGCTGCCCCGACAAAGCCGTTGAACAGGGGATGGGGGCGGTCAGGACGCGACGTAAACTCCGGATGGAACTGACAGGCAACAAACCAGGGGTGTCCGGGGTTTTCAATGATCTCCACCAGAAGACCGTCAGGAGAAAGACCGGCGAAAAGCAATCCCTTTTCAGAAAGGAGCTTGCGGAACTTGTTGTTAAATTCATAGCGGTGACGATGCCGCTCGGAAATCTCCCGAAGACCATAGAGTTCATAAGAACGGCTGTCTTCTGTCAGTATACAGGGATACCGCCCCAAACGCATGGTGCCGCCCTTTGCGGTAACATTGACCTGCTCCTCCATAAGTGCTACTATGGGGTAGGGAGAATACTCATCAAACTCCATAGAGTGCGCTCCGGTGAGATTTGCTACATGACGGGCAAATTCGATCACAGCGATCTGCATACCCAGACAGATACCAAGATAAGGTGTGCCGCTGGTTCGGGCGTACTGTGCCGCGGCGATCATGCCTTCAATGCCCCGGTCGCCGAAGCCGCCGGGAACCAAAATGCCGTCGCAGTCAGCCAGCATTTCCTTTGCGTTATCCGGGGTCAGTTCTTCGGAGTCCACCCATTTAATGGTAACAATAGCATCGTTTTCCGTTCCTGCATGGAAAAGGGACTCCGCAACAGACAAATAAGCATCGTGAAGCTGAACATATTTTCCAACCAGAGCGATTTGTACCTGCTTGTGGGCATTTTTGATTTTCCGCACCATGGCAGTCCAGGCTTCAAGGTCAGGCTGCGGTGTGTCAAGCTGGAGCTTTTCACAAACTACCTGATCCAATCCTTCCGCTGCCAGCTTCAAAGGAACTTCGTATAAGGTGGAAGCGGTAGAATTTTGAATAACACACCGCCGCTCTACATTGCAGAACAAGCTGATTTTTTCCCGAATATCCTCGGTAAAGGGGACATCACTGCGGCAAACCAAAATATCAGGCTGGATGCCAATGGAAAGCAGCTCCTTTACAGAGTGCTGGGTAGGCTTGGATTTCAGCTCATTGCTGCCGGGGATCTGAACGATCAAGGGGACATGGATAAACAGGACATTTTTTCGTCCCTGCTCAGCCGCAACCTGACGGATGGCTTCCAGAAAGGGCTGGCTTTCAATGTCGCCAACGGTGCCGCCGATCTCTGTAATGACCACATCCACATCAGATCCACCCATGTCGTAGACCTTTCGCTTGATCTCGTCGGTGATGTGGGGGATGATCTGCACAGTGCGTCCCAGATAGCCGCCATCCCGCTCTCGATTCAGAACAGACCAATAGATTTTGCCTGCGGACACGGAGGAATTGGCGGTCAGACTTTCGTCTACAAACCGCTCGTAATGCCCCAGATCCAGATCAGTCTCCGCTCCGTCGTCAGTGACAAAGACTTCTCCATGCTGGTAGGGACTCATGGTGCCGGGGTCTACATTGAGGTAGGGGTCAAACTTCTGGTTGCGCACCCTCAGTCCTCTCTGCTTCAGCAAACGCCCAAGAGAAGCACCGCAGATGCCCTTGCCCAAGCCGGAAACTACGCCGCCGGTGATAAAAATATATTTCATGCCGCTGTTCCTCCGTTTTCGTTCTGTATGAGGTTTTTCAATAGTTCGGATTGACTCCTCTATATTGTAAACCATCAGAGGTAGAAAAGCAAGTCGGAGTATTGGGGAAATGGCCAGAGAGTTTTTTCAGTCAGGCTTTCCAATCTATCCGCATCCCCGCGCAGAGCTGTCATTTGCGGCCTGATCACCTGTTCATAACAGGAAACCTGCAGCACTCTGCTCTCAGGTAATGCTTCCATGGCTTCTTCCAATCGGGCACACCGGGCAAACAGAGAGTCAGTAAGCCGGGATATTTCTGTGACAAGAGAGCCTTCAGCCACAGCGGGATGCCCCATGCTCTTTTTGTGTTCCAGTATTTTGCACAGCTTGCCGCTATAATTAAATACGGCGGGAAGGATCTGCCTTTTTACCATATGCACCATTGTCTGCGCCTCGATCCGCAGGAGCTTGCAGTAGTTTTCCAGTCGAATGTCATAGCGGGCTTGATGCTCCTTCTCCGTAAAGATTCCCTGACTGGTGACAAGATCCACATTTTGCGGCTCTTTGAAGGCGTTAAGGCTTTGAGCGGTATTTGGATGATTGGAAAGACCCCGACGAACAGCCTCCTCTACCCAAACATGATCGTATCCATTGCCGCTGTAGATGATCCTTCTATGCTCTTTCAGACAATGACAAATGATTTGGTGCAGATCGGCTTCCGGCTCTCGTGATGCTTCCAGACGATCGGCAAGCCATCGCAGCTCTTGCGCTATCATGGTATTCAGAGCGGTAACTGATCCGCTGATGGATTGACTGGAGCCGGGCATACGAAACTCAAATTTATTTCCCGTGAAGGCAAGGGGAGAGGTGCGGTTGCGGTCGGTGGTATCTTTGAATATGGGCGGCAGAACATCAACGCCTATACGCAGAGGCGGTTTTACCTCCCCCTTGTGCTGTGTCCCGTGAATCATAGAATCTACGATCTGTGTCAATTCGTCGCCCAAATAAATGGAGATGATGGAGGGAGGAGCTTCCGCGGCACCAAGGCGGTGATCATTTCCGGGGAAGGCGGCGGTGCATCTCAACCAGGATTGATATTCGTCCACACCCTTGATAAAGGCGGTAAGAAAGAGAAGGAAGCGGGCGTTATGCTCCGGGGTATCGCCCGGGGTAAGGAGATTGTCGCCCTGATCTGTTGAGAGGGACCAATTGATATGTTTCCCCGAGCCATTAATGCCGGCAAAAGGCTTTTCGTGAAGGAGACAAACCAGACCATACTTATGAGCGGTCTTTTTCATCAACTCCATGATCAACTGATTTTGGTCGCAGGCAGTATTGGCATCGGTATAAATAGGTGCCAATTCGTGTTGACAGGGAGCCGCCTCGTTGTGTCTGGTTTTCGCGAAAATCCCTAAACGCCAGAGGCAGCGATCCAACTCCCGCATATAAGCAGATACCTGTGGGCGTATGGAACCAAAGTAATGGTCGTCCAGTTCCTGCCCTTTTGAGGGGAACGCTCCAAACAGGGTTCTTCCCGTCAGCCGCAGATCCATCCTTTTTGCGTAGTCTTCTTTGGAAATCAGGAAGTATTCCTGTTCCGCTCCGACACAGGGAGTCACTTTGGTCGTTTTTGAATCTCCTAAAAGCCGCAGGATTCGTAACGCTTGTTTGTTTACCTGCTTCATGGAGCGCAAAAGCGGTGTTTTTTGGTCTAAGGCATCCCCGGTGTAGGAAAAGAAGCAGGTAGGGATATAGAGACTGCCATCCTTCACAAAGGCGTAGGCAGTTGGATCCCAGGCGGTATATCCTCTGGCTTCAAAGGTTGCCCGAAGCCCTCCGGAGGGAAAGCTGGAGGCATCCGGCTCTCCACGAACAAGATTTTTTCCGGAAAACTCTGTGATGGCTCTGCCGCCCGGGGCGGGGGAGATAAAGCTGTCGTGTTTTTCCGCTGTTATACCGGTCAGAGGTTGAAACCAGTGGGTATAGTGAGTCGCACCCCGTTCCATTGCCCATAGCATCATTTCCTTGGCAATGTGGTTTGCGACGGACAGGGACAGGGGCAGCCCCTTTTGTGTGCAGTCCTTCCATGCGCAAAACACCTCCGGCTCCAGTCTTTTTTTCATAACGGACTCGTTAAAAACATCGCATCCAAAAAACTCCGGTAACACAGGATTTTTACACACTGCGGAATCAACGCCCTTTCCGGTAATGATTTGTACCATTCTATGCGCCGGGAATATAAAATAAAAGGTGGATGGATCGGAATTTTTCTGTTGTAGGTATGTCAATAGCGCGAACCAAAAATAAAAATAAAAAATTTCAAAAAAAGGCTTGCATTTTATGGAAAGGTGTGTTATTATATCGGGGCGTTGAGGCGATGACCTCAAAAAGAAAATATTGTATCCGGGTGTGGCGAAGTTTGGTATCGCGCTTGAATGGGGTTCAAGAGGCCTCGAGTTCGAATCTCGACACTCGGACCA
>JAZNYB010000063.1:0-5442 GCA_045594185.1 Faecousia sp.
GCAGTATCTTTTTGGAGCTCATATGTGACAAATCTGTAATGGAAAAAGAACACCAAAAGTGCTATGATAAGCAAAACGGAGGTGCGCTTATGGACAGAATATTGCTTGTTGAGGATGATTCCACCCTCATTCGCATGCTGACAGGCTTCTTAAGCAGGGAGAATTTTGAAATTTTTGCGGTTACAGGGCAATCCGGGGCATTGGCAGCTATGGAGGAAAACCGCCCTGACCATGCCTTGGTGGATATATCTTTGGCAGAGGGCAACGGCTTTGCGGTCTGCGCCCGGGGGAAGGAATTGGGAATCCCAGTCATTTTTCTCACCGCTTCCGGGGATGAATACAGTGTTGTCACCGGGCTGGACATGGGTGCCGATGATTACATTGCCAAGCCCTTCCGTCCCCGGGAGCTGGTTTCCCGGATCCGCAGTGTGCTCCGCAGAACCGGAAAGCGGCAAAGTGTGACCATGCTGGGTGACCTTCTCATTGACACAGACAAGGCTGTGGTATCCCGGAATGGGCATGACCTGTATTTATCCGCTCTGGAATACAAGCTCCTTCTGATTTTCCTTCTAAACCGGGGGCAGGTTCTCAGCCGGGACAAGCTGCTGGAAGAAATTTGGGACAGCGGGGGAGATTATGTGGGAGACAACACTCTGACCGTCTATATTAAGCGGCTTAGGGAAAAGATCGAGCCCGATCCCCAGAACCCAAGGTTTATTCTCACGGTTCGGGGTATGGGCTATCGGCTGGAGGGATGAGAATGTTTTTGCAGAATAAGGAGCTTCGTCTGGGGCTGCTGATTCTTGTGACCGTGGGAACGATTCTGTCCGGGGTCGGTTTTACCCTTTCTCCCGCCTGCGGATGCCTTGTGCTTCTGTGCTGGTTTGCCGTCTCCGGGATTCATCTTCTGACGGAACACCACCGCTACCGCAGGCTTCAAAGACTCAGCAACGATTTGGACACCCTTCTCACCTGTGGCACGCCCCTTCCCATCGGGGATTATGATGAAGGAGAACTATCCATTCTGGCAAATCAAATTCAAAAAATCACCCTGCGGCTGCTGGAAAGCGCGGAATCCACAAACGCCCACCGGGTTCGTCTGGCTGATTCTCTTGCTGACATATCCCATCAGCTACGCACCCCCTTAACAGCCATAAATCTCACAGCGGCTATGCTGCGGGATAAAGACCTCCCGGAGGATAAGCGACTGGAGCTGGCAAGAGAGCTGGAAAAGCTTCTTGAACGGACAGACTGGCTGGTGGACACTCTTTTGAAGCTGAGCAAGCTGGATGCGGGGACAGTGAAGCTGGGAAAAGACAGGGTTTTCCTCCGGGAGCTGATCAAACGAGCCGCCGAACCTCTTGAGATCCCCATGGATCTGAGAAATCAACGGCTGGTGATCCATTGCGGCAAGGAGCAATTCACCGGCGATCCGGTGTGGACAGGGGAAGCCTTGGGGAATATTCTGAAAAACTGTGTGGAGCATACCCCCAACGGCGGCTCTATCACCATCACCGGGGAAGAAACAGCCCTTTTCACCCAGCTTACCATTGAGGACACCGGCCCAGGCTTTGCGCCTCAGGATATTCCTCATTTATTTGAGCGATTTTATAAAGGCAGTAACGCGGCGGAAAACAGCTACGGCATTGGTCTGGCTCTGGCACGGACAGTCATCACTGCCCAAAACGGCACGATACAGGCATTGAACGGAAAATTTGGCGCGAAATTCATTATAAAGCTGTACAAACAGGTAATATGACAAATCTCTCACCTGTTCGTCACTTCCCTGTCACTTTGACCTTGTATACTGACAGCATCATCAGTCAGGAGGTAGCTTTATGGAAATCTTACGGGTTGAACACTTATCTAAAATCTATGGGCAAGGAGAAAATGAAGTCCGTGCTTTGGATGACATCTCCTTTTCCGTGGAAAAGGGACAGTTTGTGGCGATTATCGGCCCTTCCGGCTCCGGTAAATCCACCCTTTTGCACATCCTCGGCGGCGTAGACCGTCCCAGCTCGGGAAAGGTCTTTTTGGAGGGGCAGGATGTATTTCAGCAAAATGAGGAACAGCTTGCCATTTTCCGTCGCCGTCAGGTGGGGCTGATCTATCAGTTTTATAACCTGATCCCGGTGCTGGATGTGGCAGAAAACATCACCCTTCCCGTACTCTTGGACGGCAGGAAGGTCAATCAGACCCGGCTGGAGGAGCTTCTTGCCACACTTTCCCTTAAAGACCGGGAAAAGCATCTTCCCAACCAGCTCTCCGGCGGTCAGCAGCAGCGGGTATCCATAGGCAGGGCTTTAATGAACGCCCCCGCTCTGGTTCTCGCTGACGAGCCTACGGGAAATCTGGACTCCAAAAACTCTCAGGAGATCGTGGAGCTTTTGAAGCTGAGCAACAAGCAGTTTGGGCAGACCCTGATCGTCATTACCCACGATGAATCCATCGCTTTGCAGGCTGACAGGATCATTACCATTGAGGATGGGCAAATTGTCCGGGACGAGGTGATCCGATGAGCATCTTAAGCAAAGTTACATGGAAAGCCATGTGGAAAAACAAGGTGCGCACCCTTGTGACCATCGTGGGTATCGTCTTGTCCGCGGCGATGTTTTGCGCCGTGACCACCCTGGGTGTCAGCCTCCTGCAATATCTCATTGATACGACCGTATGGCAGAGCGGGGATTACTTCATCCGCTTTGACTATGTCACCCAAGAGCATATAGACGAATTGCGGCAGGATAAAACCGTCACCCAAATCGGTGATCTGCAGATTTTGGGCTATACCGACTTCCGGCTTCCCCGCACCGAGGACTACACCTCTGTGGAAAACTGCATCCTCGCGGCAGGAGACGAAAATTTTTTCAGCATGGTGACGGTTCGTTTGGAGGAAGGACGGCTTCCGGAAAACAGCGGAGAAATCGTCATCAGCCGCAACAATTACCACTATTTGCAGCAAGCCGGTAAACCCTGCGAGCTGGGGGAAACCCTTACTTTGGAGGTCACGACCAAATACGAAGCTCTGGAATACGAAAACCCGGTCGATCTCCCCCAAGGAGATCAGACCTTCACCAGAAGCTACACCATTGTAGGCATCAGTGAGGTTTTCAATTATCTGGAGGACAACAATCTGCACCGCAATCACCTTTTCACCTATGCCGATGGTGAAGATTCCCCCCTTTGGCACCGTGTCTATTGCAAGACCCGCCCGGCAGAGGAAGTTTACACCCTCCTTGCCCGCCATTCGGATACGGAGTGTACCCCCAACGGAGAACTGCTGGCTCTGTACGGCGCATCCAAATACACCAACTATAACAGCTTCCTCTATGCCATCTGCGCCGTACTCATTGGAATCATCATGGTAGGCTCGGTCAGTCTGATCTACAATGCCTTTTCCATTTCCGTTTCAGAGCGCACCAAGCAATTTGGTCTTTTGTCTTCCGTGGGCGCGACCAAAAGGCAGCTAAGAAGAAGTGTTTATTTTGAAGCCCTCGCGCTGTCCGCTTTGGGTATCCCTTTGGGACTGCTCTTTGGCTACGGAGGCATTGCCATAACCCTGTATTTCCTCCGGGATATGCTTCAGGGAATCCTGTACGGAATTACGGACGGCAACATCGTGCTGCGGGCTGTTCCCTCCTTCCCCGCCTTTGTCTGTGCCGCTCTGGTGACAATGCTGACCACCCTCTTGTCCGCTTCTCTCCCTGCCCGCAGAGCAACAAGGATAGAACCTATAGCAGCTATCCGTCAGACACAAGACTACAAACTTCCCAAAAGGATGCCCCGGAAGAAACGCAGCATCTTTGGTTTTCCGGGCATTATGGCACAGAAGTATTATAAGGTCAGCAAAGGGAAATACCGCTCCACAGCATTTAGCCTTACGATCACCATTGTGCTGTTCCTTGCGGCATCCGGTTTCAGCTCCACTCTGCAAATAACCGCACAGGACGCGGCAAGTGCCACCAACTTTGACATCATCTGCTACCGTATGACCAAAGAGCAGATCGAAGAAATCCGAAATCTTCCCGGCGTTTCCAAATCCATGCTTCAATATCAGAAAACCCTTATGACCGTGATCCCCGACGAGGACTGCACAGAGGACTATTTGAATATTTGGAAGGAAATCCAGTCAGACAATCCCAATTTTAAGTATCTGGAATTGGTATACATGGAAGATACTGCCTTTGAGGAATATCTCCGGGAGCATGATCTGGACGAAGCCAAGTATCAGACCTCCCCCATTCCCACAGCCCTGATCGGCAGCGCCCGTATTCTCCGAACCACCCCGGACGATACAGGAAGATTTGTCACCCAGCTCTATGAAGCGGATATATTAAAGGCTTCTGTGGAAACCCTGCCGGTTTATCCTCTGGAGTTCCCGCAGGAGGTATGGAGCTTTGTGAACAATCTCACAAGCTTTGATTATGATGTGGAGCCGGGCACCCGAAACGGTCTGCCTGTTTGGATCTTCCGTCCTGTGATATTTCTCAACGCCCAAGGGGGTGTTCTGGATGCTCCCCGACCCGGGACGGATGAAGAAAGCATATTTGTCGCGGTCGTTGCGGCTGATGCTTCTTCCTTCTCCTACCATCTCTATGACCCCTTTACGGATACGCTTACGGAAGAACCCATCGTCACAGAATCCATAGCCGATGCCCCCTTTTTCCGTTTGGGGGACAGCATCAAAGAGCTTCCCTATGGCACAAGCGATCATGCAGCTCCGGGGGGTAACAGCATCGTCCTGTGGATGCCCATGTCATCGGCGCAGGATATTCAGGAAGAAGATTTGCAGCTTGTGCTGAACACTTCCTCCCATCAGGCGGTGGTGAACTATCTCAAGGAGCATGGGATCCTGCACGCTGATTACCGGGATACGGAGATCTATCAGCGCAACTTAAAAACCATGGTGGATGTATTCAGCTACGGATTCATTATCCTGATCACCCTGATTTGCGTGTGCAATGTGTTTAACATCGTTTCCACCAATGTTACCTTACGGCGGCGGGATTTCGGGATGCTGCGCAGTGTGGGTATGGAAAACAGGAAACTGAATCAAATGTTGATGCTGGAATGTCTGCGCTATGGCATCACCGCAACCCTTTGGGGGCTTCCTCTGGGAATTGCCGCCAATTACGGCATCTATACCCTGACCCGGGATTTGTCCAACCGGGCGTATTCCATTCCAGTCAGTGCCATATTGCTGGTGGTGGGCTGTATTTTCCTGGTGGTATTTTCTGCCGCCATGTATGCCCTGTCCAAAGTAAAAAAAGACAATCCCATGGATGCCATCCGCATGGAAAACACCTGATTTCCCCATAAACAATAATTTCCCCCGAAGGCAGCTTCCAAACTGCTTTCGGGGGATTTTTACATTTTCTGTTATACGCCTGCTGTCCAGCCGGCATCCTCTGTTTCATAGCCCTGAGAGCGGTGGAGAAGCCGACC
>JAZNYB010000064.1:0-3669 GCA_045594185.1 Faecousia sp.
GCCAATGACCTCGCCCAGCATGGTGTCGATCTCATCGATCCATTCGTTCTTGATGGCGGCAACTTCTTCGTCGGAACCAGTCCATTCGGTGATGAGGGAAGTCTCAATGCCGGTTTCGGTAATGCTCATACGACCGATGGCGTCGAAGTACTCGCCGGTCTGGGTCAGGATAACAGGGTCGCCGAAATAGTCTTCGACTTCCTTCATGGGAACGGTGGAGTGGGAGTGACCGTCGATCAGAGCATCCAGACCGGCGGTATTGGCGATCAGTTCCTCAGAGGTCCAGGGCTGAGAGGCGGGATCGTCGCCCAAGTGTGCCAGACCGATGATGTAGTCGGGGTTGTAGTAGTCCTGAACCTCGTTGATGGCCAACTGAACGGCGTTGTACAGATCCATGCCATCCTCGCCGCCGGCAATACCGTAGATGTAGTTGCCGTTTTCATCCTGGAAGTAAGCGGGGGTGGACTTGGTGAAGGTTTCGGGAGTGGTGATGCCGATGAAGGCGATGGTCATGCCACCGACTTCCTTGATTTCATAGGCGGGAAGGACGGTGTCGTAGTTGGGAACACCATAGAAGCAGAAGTCCAGAACCTTGGCGGCCATAGCACGGTTGGTGATAGCCTTGGGGCCCAGAGTGGTTTCGGACATGCCCTGAATAATGCCCCAGTGGACAGCCCACTGCATGGCGGGCAGAGCATAGTCGCTGACGGTATCCAGATCGGTGTAAGCGGACAGATCAGCTTCCACATGAGACTGTCCACCGATTCTCCAGAGAATGGTGACCATCATTTCACGGGTGATGGGTTCGTGGGGAGCAAAGAGGGTTTCAGTCTTGCCGCTGATGTAACCACCGTAATACAGGAAGGTAACGGCATCGGAATAGTATTTGCCCTCGGGGACATCGGTGAAGGGATGCTTCAGCTCGGAAACATCGGGCTCCCCGGCGATGCGGTACAGCATGGTGGCGAACTGCGCGCGGGTCAGGTTTTGCTTGGGGGCGAAGGTGTTTTCGTCAACGCCAATGATAATGCCCCACTGATGCATATGGGCGATATGCTCGGCATACCACTTGCCTTCTTCAACATCGGTGAAGGGGTTTTCGTACTCATGGTAGAAGTTGGCGGAGATATAGGGGAAGTTGGCTGCTTCCACATTGGCAAGAGCCTGCTCCATGCCATAGTCGAACTCGTGGTTGCCCAGAGTTGCCAGGTCATAACCGGAAGCATTCATCAGCTCAATGATGGTTGCGCCCTTGTCCATGGAACCGTAAGCGGTACCCTGAACATGGTCGCCGGCATCAACCAGAAGAACGCCGGCAGCCTGCTGGGCGGTCTGGGTTTTGAGGTCGGCAATGTTGTCATAGGACAACGGATTGTCGATATAAGTATGGACATCGTTTGTGTAGTAAACGATGACCTCGTCCTCGGTGGCGAGGGCAGGGGCTTCTTCTGCGAAGGTGGCAGGAACCAGAGACAGAACCATGCACACGGTCAGCAGGAGAGCCAGCATACGCTTGAAGTTTTTCATTCTACATACTCCTTTTCTGAAGTTATTCGGGATTATTTCCCCAAAACTATTATACCAGTTTTTGGCTGAAAGTCCAGAGGGGACAAAAGTTTTGTCACATTGCACGAATAAAGGCGGGAAACTTTTTGCTATATGCCAAATGAAAATATTTTGCGCCTCGTGTGCAAGAAAGAAAATTCGAATATTCAAAGACTTTTGTCGGATTTTGCTGAAAGCCGCTTCTGCAAATATTGGTTTAAGTAATTGAGTACCCGCTTTTTATCCCCGGACCACAAAGGCGCGACCAGCCCTTTTTTCGCGCCGTCGCCTGTAATACGGTGGACAACGATATGTGGTGGCAGCTCTTTCAGACACAGGGCGAGAATTTCTCCGTATTCCTCCAGGCTCAGACAGGAAAATCTTCCATTGGAATAGTCCTTTTCCAGATCCGTCCCCTTCATTACATGAAGCAGATGGAACTTGACTCCATCCGTACCCATTCTTACGGCATGGCGTGTTGTATCCACAGCCATTTCCGCCGTTTCCCCGGGAAGTCCCAAAATGATATGAGTCACTACCTCCAGTCCGGCCGCTTTTAACCGTGCTACGGCATCGTCATAGGTTTCGGTGGGGTATCCACGGCGAATATATTGTGCGGTTTCTTCATGGATGGTCTGCAGCCCCAGCTCTACGGATACAGGCTTTATGGCATTGACCTCCCGGAGAAGGGAAACCACCGGAGGTGGCACGCAGTCGGGGCGGGTGGCAACGGCAAGCCCAACAATTTCCTCCGGCGCAAGGGCGGCAAGATATTTTTCACGCAAGACCTCCACCGGTGCGTAGGTGTTTGTAAAGGCTTGGAAATAGGCGATGTATTTACCATCTTTGTTTTTGGCTTCAACCAGAGCCTTTGCCCGGTGAAGCTGCGCGGCGATGTCACCGGAAGCCTTTTCCGCAAACTCTCCGCTGCCTTGTCCGGAGCAGAAAACGCAGCCACCGAAGCCCAGTGTGCCGTCCCGGTTGGGGCAGGTAAAGCCGCCGTCTATGGAGAGCTTATAGACCTTGCAGCCGAACCTTTCCCGGTAGTGTTCATTTAAGGTTTTGTACACAGGCTTTCAACTCCTTTCGGTTCATTATAAGCTTAAAACAGAAAAAAAGGCAAGGAAGAAAAGATTCTCTATGGTTATGAAAATTTTCCGGATTTTACCACTGAATTTGGGGATTTACTTTGTCTGCTTTGCAGATACTAGTTAAGCCGGAACAAAGAATTAGAGGAGGATTTTTGAAATGAAGAAGCTTTTTGTTTTTTGTCTCACCGCGATTTTGCTTATGGGTCTGCTGACCGGCTGCCGGAGAAATGTTTCTGACACGGAAAACGGCGTTGTGGACGGCACCAACAGCACAAAACCCACAGAAATCATGCCTACTACCCAGGCTACGCCCCCCGCAACCAGAGACACCCAGCCTGCCACCCAAAACACCCAGCCTACAACCTCCGGCAGCCCCGCTACTGAAAACACGCACGGCACTGAAGGCGGGCAGAATGACCATGGCACGGAATATACAGAAGCCACAGACGGCATGAACGGAAGCGATACCTCCGAACCCACCGTTACAGGAAGAAGCCGCGGCCGTATGCCCCGATAAGCGAAAAAGGCCACTGACCCAAACAGGATCGGTGGCCGCATTTTCATGTCCACAGGCTATATACGAAACTCCGTCCATTCTTTTGCGTTGATGGGCAGCTTCTGCTTTTCCAAAAACCCTTGCGTTTCTTCGTCCAGCTCATCAAAGCGCAGAGGTGTGGCAGGGGCGGCACACAAGTGACACAGCGCGCCCTTTTTAGCATATATTTCTATTATAAGGACAGCAATTGGGTTTTGCAATAAACTTCTTTGGGATTTCCTGTTTTTCAAACTTGAAAAAGCGGTGCAGTTTTCAGGCTGCACCGCTTGTTGCGTGGGATCAGATAATCATTTTACCGTCAGAACCGAAGGTGTACATTCCCTCAGGCAGAAGTCCATTGGTGATGGATACATAATACTCACCGATTGCGGCATAACCGCCGGAACGGATGTAATAGTACGCGCCGTCCAACAGCACCAGTCCGGCACCAAACTGAATCTCGCCCTCTACATAATAATAGTAAAGACCGTCCTCATA
>JAZNYB010000065.1:0-7102 GCA_045594185.1 Faecousia sp.
GAGGTGTTGACACTTTCGATCATGGGGAATACCAGCATGATCACGCCGCCCACCAGAGAAACGATGGTGCCGACCACAGAGGCTTCCTTCTTGCCATACTTCTTGACGATCTTGGTGATAAAGGGCATAAACAGGAACATAGGCAGGAAGCCGATCATCTGCACCACGCCGGACATGGAAGCCATGTTGAAATAGGTGGCGAACATAATGGTGTTGGCAGTGGTGGCGGCGTTCATACCAAGGAACATACCCATGGCGGCGACGGTCGCGCCAACAGCGGGGCGGTTCTTCAGGAACTTGCCAAAGGCCTGGAAGATGTTGAACTTTTCGGTCTTTTCCGTGGTCTTGACGGAGTTTTCATCCACACGGATGGTGATAGCCTTGAGCATGAACAGGAAGGCGATGAAGCCCAGAACGCCCATGATCAAAGCGGCGTAGAATACACGCTCGCCCAGAAGGATCTCAACCTGTTTGCCGGTAATGGGGCTGAGGATGGCATCGCCAACCTTGTAAGCCTCGCCGGTAATGGGGTTGGAAAGGAACTGCGCCTTATCCACGCCCTCGGGGATCTCGATCTTGCTGAGGAAATCATCAGTGCCATCATAGAAAGCCTTTTGCCAGATCAGCATGGGAAGGATCATGCTGGGAACGATGTTGCCGATCATGGAGCCGATGGAACGCCAGGTGGAAAGCTGAGCACGCTCGCCCACATCCTCGGTCACCAGAGACAACATGGAGCCATAGGGAACATTGGCAATGGTATAGAAAGCATCCCAAACAACATAGCCCAGAATGAACAAAACAGCTTTTACAACTACATGAGCATTGGGCAGGGGCAGGAACACGGCAGCGCCGCCAACCAGCAGACCGCAGGCACCAATGAATATGTACTGCTTGAACTTGCCACGCTTATACTGACGATGGTCATTGTCGATCAATGTGCCGATCATGGGATCGTTCACGGCATCCCAAATCTGAACCAGCAACAGAAGCAGAGACAGAAGCCCCGACTCCATCATCATAAAGACCAGCCAGAAGGTTTGCACAACGCCTTTCAGAGCGAAACTCATGTTGCAGCCGAAGTCGCCGGCAGCATAGGCGAGTTTGTCGCGGATACCAAATTTACGGTAGCCCTTGGCATCCAGTTTTACATTTTTTGCCATGGAAATCTCCTCTTTCTTAACTCATTTTCTTCCGCACAGGAGGACAATCCGCAGCCTCCCATACTGTTCGCTGGTTATTATACCATAGCGACACCGTCAATTGTTAGTAATTTTTTTATTTTTTAGCGTATTATTTTTATATTGCCTCTTGATTTTTAATCTAATTTGTATGATAATGCTTTCAAAACCTCTCCCCCTTTTGTACATTCCAGCCAAATTTTACCTTTTGGAGGTTTCCCATGCTCCACGAAACGGAATTTCACTTTTTAGAAAAAGCCCTCAAAAAGCTTCATCTGAATGTAAACAGCCTGTCACGGCAGCTTCCGCCGGATGAGCCACTGGATCTGGGCATACGACAGAGTCTGGGCTGGGACGAGGAATACCATCGGCTTCTTAAAGCATTGTCCTTCCCCCATTCCCGGCAAGCCATCTATAAAATAACGGATCGCTTTCTTGGGAACTATGTGTTTCTCCCTCTGCCGGATGGGCAAAGCACCACTGTTGTCATCGGTCCCTATCTCACGGTTCTTCCAGACCGGCAGCAATTACAGAAGGAAACTGCCCAACGGGGTATGTCCACAGCCGATCTGCGACAATTGGAGAGCTACTACGATGCCGTTCCCGTTATTTCCGATGAAACCTTTTTAATGATCCTGGTGGGCACTTTCGGGGAGACTGTTTGGGACAGCAGCAGCTTTTCCGTGATCGAGCTGACCGGCGAGCTGACCGCGCCCCTGCACCTGCACCACCACAGCGAAGCCCCTTTCCCGGGACAGGCACTGCCGGATATGCAGGCAATGGAGCATCGCTACGCATACGAAAACGAGATCCTGCGTGCCGTGGAATTGGGTCAGCTTCACAGGGCTCTGAAGCTTCTCAGCAATATCAGCTCGTATTCCATTGAACAGCGATCATCCGATGCCGTTCGCAATCCAAAAAGCTACTGCATCATTATGAACACACTTCTTCGCAAAGCGGCTGAAAAGGGCGGCGTACATCCCCTGTATATCCACCGTGTCTCCTCCGAATTTGCCGCGCAGATCGAAGCGACCACGACCCGGGAGGACTTTACAAGGCTGTGGCTGGAAATGGCGGAAAAATACTGTCTGCTGGTAAGGAAGCATACAACGAGCTCCTATTGCCCCCTGATCCAAAAGGTCATTACCCGGATCGATTTTGATCTTGCCGCGGATCTGAGCCTGAAAGCAACCGCCGAAAGTCTCAACATCAATGCCAGCTACCTTTCTGCCCTGTTCAAAAATGAAACCGGAACTACCCTCACCGACTATGTAAACAAAAAGCGAATGACCCATGCCGCCTATCTTCTCACCACCACTCATATGTCCATCTCCGCCATCGCCCTGAGCTGCGGCATACAGGACGACAACTACTTCACCAAGGTTTTCAAAAAATACTTCCAAACAACGCCGAAGCAATTCCGTCTGGATAATGACAAATTCAAAATGCAGTGATCTACAGCTTCCCACCTTTTCCACCAAAAGAAAAGGCATCCCCATTTTCAGAGGACACCTTTTCATCATTTACTCATGGGATATTCTTTTTTGGAAACATTGGCATAGGGAACGACTCTGTGCCGGGGAAGCTCCAGAGCCATGGCGGTGATGCGCTTCTTTATGTAATCGCAGACCCGCTGCCGCTCCTGATTCACAGGGCGATCCGGATCAAATACCAGCGGCTCTCCCAGAACCAGCTTTTTAAGCCCCGGCGCGATATACATGGGCACAAAGGACACAGCTCTCCCGGTGCGCTTATAATAAAGCCGTGCCACATCCACGAATTTATCCCGAAAATCGTTGATAATGTGGTTATGATCCTTGTAATACTCCGGGAACAGGACGATGTTCGCCCCCTCCTCCAGCTTCGTCAGGGTGCTTTTGAAGGTGGAAACGCCTCTGCTGTCCCGGTAGACCGGGATCGTCTCAGCATTTCTGAAAATAAAAACAGACAAGGGCGCAACGACATAGGACAGGAACTTATAAAACCAGTGGGTATATTTTGGTTTTCGTGACCAGAAGTCCTCAAAGGCGTAGGCAGGGACTTCCTTCAGGTGCATCATCTCCCCGGCGCACCAGGTATACCGCCTGCAGGGAAAATACAGCTCACAGATAATAGGGCCGTGCATCTGGCAGTGGTTTCCCACAATGATGGCATCCTCCCCGGGCAGCTTCTGTGCCCCTTCCACCGTGATCCTCGGATAGAACAGCCGAAGCAGCCTCTTTGCGGCTTTGAAGCAGCCATAGGACAGTGTTCCCTGTTTCCTCTTGTTTGCCATGCGTTTCACCTGCCAAAAATCCTTCTCGGATAAATATATAGCACAAAGCCCTGAGAAAAGTCAAACTTTCTCAACAATAATTGATTTTTGCTTGAAGTCCAATTGACACATTTCTGATACATTTCATTTATACCACAAATTCAGGAGGCAAGACTATGTTTCGGATACTGATCGCGGAGGATGACCGGGAGCTGCGGCAGCTTTTCGGTCATGTTCTGACCCAAAACGGTTATGCTGTAACCGGCGTTTCCAACGGAAAGGAAGCCCTGTATACTCTGGCGGAGGGCTATTACGATTTGGTCATTTCCGACATTATGATGCCGGTCATGGATGGCTATGAGCTGGTGCGCTCCCTGCGGGAGAGCGGCAACAACATCCCGGTGCTGATGATCACCGCCAAGGATGCCTTTGACGATATGAAAAAGGGCTTTTTCTCCGGCACGGACGACTACATGGTAAAGCCCATCAACATCAACGAAATGGTTTTACGGGTGGGTGCCCTTTTGCGCCGGGCAGAAATGATCAGCCAGCGGCGGCAAACCATTGGCGCAACAGTGATGGAGTGCGATTCCCTCACGGTCATCACCCCCAAAGAGCGGATGATCCTGCCCCAAAAGGAGTTTATGCTCCTGTACAAAATGGCATCCTTCCCCGGGCGCATTTTCACCAGACAGCAGCTTATGGACGAGATCTGGGGCTACGATTCCGGCTCGGATACCCACACCGTTGATGTACACATTTCCAGACTGCGGGAGCGTTTTCAGGACAACGGGGATTTTAAGATCGTCACCATGCGGGGCGTAGGATACAAGGTGGTAAAGCTATGAAAACAGAAAAGGGACGGCTCAGCATCAGCCTGTACTTTACTTTTATTGTTATGGGTGAGCTTTTGGCAATTTTTCTGATCGCTGCCATACTGCAATGGTTTCTGGACGATGTTTTGCGCGTAGAGCTGAATGTGCATCCCGTTGTGTGGGTGATCCCCTTCTGCTTTATCATAGGCAGTGCCATTACCTCTTTCCTGAACCACCGCTTTTTTCAGCCCATTCAAAAGCTCAGTCAGGCTATGGCGCAGGTATCTCAGGGCGACTTTACTCCCAGACTGGAAACGAAGTCCGTTGTCCGGGAGGTGCGGGACACCTACGCCAACTTCAATCTCATGGCAGAGGCACTCAGTGCCACCGAAACCTTACAGGCGGATTTCATCTCCGGCGTATCCCACGAATTTAAGACCCCCATCAACGCCATTGAAGGCTACTCCATGCTGCTGCAGGGAAACCCGGATGCCAACGATACAGAAAAAATCTATGTAGACAAGATCCTGTTTAATACACGCCGCCTGTCAAAGCTGGTGGGAAATGTGTTGCTTCTGTCCAAGATCGGCAATCAGGGGATTCAGTCCATGCGCCGCAGGTTTCGGCTGGACGAGCAGATCCGTCAGGCAATTGTGGCTTTGGAGCAGGAATGGTCAAGCCGGGACATTGCCTTTGATGTGGAAATGGAGTCTGTCACTTATGAGGGCTATGAGGATATGATCTACCATGTCTGGAGCAATCTCATTGGAAACGCCATCAAATTTTCCCCGCAGGGCGGTTCGGTTCAAATCCGTCTGGATGTAAGGGACAGAGACATTTCCTTCACGGTAGACGATGAGGGTCCCGGTATTCCCCCGGAGATCCAAAAGCACATTTTCAACAAATTCTATCAGGGAGACACCTCCCACAAGGAGGAGGGAAACGGTCTTGGACTGGCTCTTGTCAAGCAGATCGTAGCACTGGAGGGCGGCAAAGTGGAAACAGAAAATTTACCAACCGGCGGCTGCCGCTTCACCGTACTTCTCCATAAATAAAAAAGCTGTTTTGGGTCATTTTAGCATTATGAACCCAACTGCAAAGATACGGCAAGTTGCTTTATTCAACAATTCTTGAACTCCGGTTGAAGGTCAGTTGCGAAAACCACTGTATACTATGACCATAAAAGTTCTTTCCCCGGGAGGTAGATCCATGGATCATCAAAAGCAAATGAGCTCCAATAAAATCTTCACCGTTCCCAACCTTCTGTCCATTGCGCGGCTGGCACTGATCCCTCTGCTCCTGTGGCTGTATCTGAAAAAGGAAGCCTACGGATGGACGGCGGCGGTGCTGCTCCTGTCCGGACTCACGGATGTGGCAGACGGCTGCATCGCAAGGCGCTTTCATTTGGTCAGCGATTTTGGAAAGGCACTGGATCCCGTTGCGGACAAGCTGACCCAATTCGCCATGCTGCTGTGTCTGGTTCACCGCTTCCCTGCCATGCTGATCCCCCTGAGCATTCTGGTGGCGAAGGAACTGATCACCGGCCTCTTCAGTCTGGTGGTGGTATGTACCACAAAAACTGTGGAAGGCGCGGATTGGCACGGCAAGGTCTGCACCGTCCTTCTATATGGAACGATGGCACTGCATCTTCTGTTTCCCCACATCCCCCAAAGCCTGTCCCGGGGATCGATCCTTGCTTGCACCGCTATGATGGTAATTTCTTTTATTTTGTATACCATCCGGAATATCCGTGCCTTAACCGGAAAAAGAGAACCGGGGCAAACACGATCCTGAAATCAAAAAACCGGGAAGTCAGCCGCTTCCCGGTTATGTTTATAAAATACTCAGTCCTGCACATCAATCTCCAGCCCCAACTCTCTGGGCAGGAATCGGGGACAGACATTTTCAGAGGTGGTGATCACAGAGGCAGCCAGCAAAGAGCCAATGTCGCAGGACTCTTGCAGGCTCTTTCCGTAGGTCAGACCAATGGCAGCACCGGCACAGAAGGCGTCACCCGCTCCCGTAGTGTCCTTGACCTTCACATTTCTGGCCGGGCAATGACCCTTTTCCCCATCCTTGGTGGCATAAACCGCCCCACGGACACCCATGGTAACGATCATTCTGGGAATTTGGGCAAGCCGCACCCGCTTTCCGATCACTTCCACCATTTCCTCAACACTCAGCTCCGAGAAATCATCGGTAAACAGGATACCCGCCTCCTGAACATTGCACACAAAGCAGTCCACGCTTTGCAGGAAATCACGGCGTTCTACCGCAATGCTCATATTGGCGACCACGGCATAGATGGGCTTGTTGTGCTTCTGCGCCAGCTTGAAAGCCCGCTTCACAACTTCCTTGTCCATGTCGATCTCAATGATAATACTGTCCGCGGCAGCGAAGATCTCGTCGCCCTTTTCATCCAGAATGTCCGCAATGGGGCGAAGATTGGGTCGCTTGGAGATAGACGCGCTGACATCACCGTCATTATCAAAAACGGCAAGCCATGTACCCATACCATCGTCGGTAACACGGATATAATCGGTGTTTACCTTGTGGCTCTGGAGCTTTTTAATGACATCCGCTCCGGCTCCGGTGCGGTCAACAAGACTGATGAAGGAGGGGCGAAGCTCAACATTGGCAATATCCTCTGCCACATTTCTGCCTACGCCGCCGTGGATCTGCTCCACACGACCGACATTTCTGCCGGTGGGGATAAAGGTGTCCTCCGGATAGCCCTTGATGTCCACAAAGACCGCTCCGATTACTGCAATGCCCATTTTGACTACCTCCATGTTCATTTTGTTATAATACAGGGTCATTATACCACACAAGCCGCAAATTGCAACACCATT
>JAZNYB010000066.1:0-6063 GCA_045594185.1 Faecousia sp.
CCTACCACCATGCAAATTGCCGTAGGCAGCCCGTACCTTCTTGTTAATTTCTCCATAATTACCTCCAGTTTTTTCCATTTGGACTACTATACAGCATTGTACCACTTTATTTTGGTTTTGTAAAGCCTGATTACTACTTTGTTTGGACAATTTGCGAAGTTTCAGTTCTGCGGATAAAAAAGTTATAAAAGGGACTTGAATTTTTGTGCTATCTGTATTATAATGCTCAAGAAATGCCGGTGTGTTGGAATGGTAGACGAGGCGGACTCAAAATCCGTTGGTAGCGATACCGTGTGGGTTCGAGTCCCACCACCGGCACCAAACAAATATAATCCGAACCAGATTTTCCCCGTGGGGAATGGGTTCGGATTATTTGTTTATTTCCAGAAATATGAGCAGACCTATTTTCCCAATGGTGTACTGATTCGGCCAGAATCCAAACCCAGAGGGCCTAGAAAAAAGAAAGCCAATCGGGTAGGAGGCTACCCATTAGTTGAGCAGCCGACCTCCCGCACCACCGTGCGTACCGTTCGGTACAGATTGGTTCAATCGCATAAGTGCTTGCTCGTACAGTTCGAGGATGCTGATGTGTCCTTGCGCCTTTGTATTATTAAGTGAGTCCAAATACACCAAAAAGTCTCTTTTGACCACCTGACAAAAGAGGCTTTTCGCGTGATGCGTCCTTTCACGGCGCAGCAGCACCTCATAGGCACAGCTTGCTGCTATGGCGTATTCACCGCTCCCACAAACAGCGGGATATTTTCCGTACAAACCGCAAATACAAAGGGTCTGTCCACAATAAAATCCATAACCTCATCCGGAGGCTCAGCGGCGCCGGCACCGAAGTTCAGCTCGATATAGCTTGCCGCCGTGACCCCTTCCTCGTCAATGGTCACTCTGGTGTCCTGCCGGATGCTGTCCAAATATACAGGAATGGTGCTGTTCACAGAAGGAGAAAAATCATTGCCCAGAGGCTCAAAGATCCCGGTCAGCCCCATTGCCCGCAAGCCTTCCTTCAGGTCTGCCCCCCCGGATACATCAAATTTGGGGATGGACAGATTGACTTTCATCCACTTTCGGTTTTCCTCCCCCAGCTTCCCGGTAAGCATGGCGGCATAATCTCCGCTGTTCAAAACATCATCAATGGTCTTGCCCTCGTCCGGGAGAATGAACCACATACTGCTGCCGTTCTCCATGGAAAGCCGCACCGCGCCGTAATCCTCTGTCCAATAATAGTAGGTCTTGTATTCCTTTGCGTTCATAAAGGCGCGGCTGACATCTCCCTGAGGCGCGTGGAAGATCCCCTCCCGGCTCTCCGACTTGTCAAACTGCTTATCCCATTGGGACTGGAAATAAATGGTGGAGACAAGTGCCAGCATACTGTGGGGTGTCAGCTCCACCTTTCCTGTGCGGTCTTTGAGGAAGCCCCCGGTCTGGTTGTTCAGCCAGTTGGTTATGGCTTGATTGGTCTTTTTGCTGCCCAAGTCTCCCTGATAAACGGAAGCATAGTAGTGATAAGAAAGGGTATCCATGCAGTCTGCGTAGTAGTCCACATCCCTGTCCAGCCACAGAGAGTTTGCCAGAACACTGATCTCCTTGCCGTTGTCCTGATAGATCTGCTCCCAGATGCCGCTGATGCGCTCCCGCAATTCCGGCAAATCAGAAGCCCCAAGAACCCGCAAAACCTCCTGCCGGGTGTCGCCCCCCGTAAGCTCCGCCGTCATCCCCAGAGCGATATAGGCGTTTATAGGCGACCAAAGGCGGTTGGTGCTGTCCGTGCCGGAAAGAACCGTTTGAGAGCAGCTTTTGGTAAACGCCATAATGGGGTCAACAGCACCTGCAACCACATTTTCCCGCCATTGCCGCTCCTGCCTCCACTGCTCCATTTGGGGGGAATCCACATTCCGGGGGCGTTCCGTTTTCCGGGAATCGGAAGCAATGCTGACTGCCTTGGCGGAGATCACCAGAGGAATATTGGGGGTACGGAGCAGGAAAACCAGAGCCAGTACCGCCGCAACCGCTGTTACAAGGCGGTATTTTTTCTTTTTCCGCCTGGCGGCTTCTCCGATGTATTGATCACTTACAAAGCCCAGAGCCTCAGCGACTTTTCCATTCATAAATGTACCCCTCCCTCATTAAAAACTCCCTTAACAGCTCCCGCAGTCTTCCCAGCCGAACACTGGCAGTGTTTTGCCGCAAATTCAGATCTCTGGCGATGCTTTTTACCTCGTCTCCGAACCAATACCGCCGCAAAAACAACGCCCGGTCATCGGCACTGAGGGTGCTTAAAAAGCGGTCGATCGCCTGCCCCAGCTCTCTCGCTTCCACAGCTTCCTCCAAAGCGGGGGCGGGAATACAGTTTGCCAGCTCATCAATGGGAACATCGTAGCGGCTGTTGCGCTTTTGGGCTGCGTTGTACTTCAGGCGGTCAAGAGCGATGTTCCTGCCGGTTTTGTACACAAACCCAGCCAGAGGATCCGGCTTTTGGGGAGGGATGGCATTCCAAATCGCTAAATATGTATCGTTTACAGACTCCTCCGCATCCTGAAAAATGCCCAAAATATTCATAGCCGTAGCCAAAAGGCGTTTGCCGAATCTTTGGGACAGTGCTTTAATGGCACTTTCCGCCCGTTCCCAAAGGAGCTTTACTATTTTTTGATCCTCCATGCCGCATCCCTCCTCACTTATGTAATAGAAATCGCGGTGGGGAATGTTACAGAAATTTCAGGGGGTTTTCTGCTTTTTTCATTTTCATTCAGCAGGAAGCGGGCAGAACCGGGCAGAAACGCCTTCGTGGAGAACCTGACCCTATGGCTCGGGAGGAAAGCTACAGGAAAAGCCCATCAAGAAATTGCCACGTATTGGAGCTGCTGTCAGTAAGCCAAAGATAATTATAGTAGCTGGGGTTAGCTCCGTTTCTGTACTCAAAGGAGATCCGATACTCAGCCCCCTTGCTGTACTTCTGAGGGTATATCTGTATTGTACCGTTCTCAATATCCTGCCATATATGGTAAAGCAGCATATTTTCCCGGGGCGCAGGCAAAGCCATGGTAATAGCGTTTGTGTTGTCATAGAGTTCTATGGAAACAGGGCTTTGCAGCTCGTACCGCTTTTCCAGAAGATCCTCTGCCGACTTCGCGTCCAGCTCCTGCTGCAAAAGATAAGAAAGTGCCCAGCGGGGTTCATTCATAAAGGCAGCGATTTCCTGCTCAAGAGGGTGTATCTGTATGCTGCCATAGTAGCCGTTGGGGAAGAGCAGGCGATACTCCCGGCAGACCGTGGCACCGCTTTTTAAGGTGTATTCAAAGGTGATATAGCATTCTCCACTTACTCGTCTACTGAGGGTGCGCTCCTGAATAACAGCTTCGTGCAGCTCGCTTACTGCGGCGATGGCCTCCGGGCTGACTGCCGTAAAGCCCTGATAGTTAACGCTTATTTTCGCGCTGACGATGTCCTCCTGCTCCGGCACTCTGGTCTGTATCCCCACAGGATCAAACCACAGGATGGCACTGATGCCCACAGCCAAAAGCAGGCACAGGGCATACCGGGCAAGCTGCTTTTTGCGGAATACCCGGATGGTCTTTTCCACGATCATTTCCGCCGCCAGCATCGCCAAAAGAATGCCGGGAATGAGCCACGCCAGGGTGCGCCCCAGAGAGAAGGTATCATAATCCAGCCCCAGAACGGATTCAAATATGGCACCCAGCGTGATTCCCCCCGCAAGGGAGAGAAACACCTTCATAACCACCTTCATCCAGGGGAAGGCGATCAGATCCCCGGCGGTTTCCAGCTTGCGGCGGCGATAGAAAAGGTAAGCAAGGGCAAACAGCAGGAGACATTCCGGAATCGCGAATATCAGAGTGAGCCAGTTGGGGTCATTGTCAATGGTCGTTGCAAATCTGATCGCATGGCAGAAAAGAACGGAAACTAAACCGTTGTTAAGGCTAAGTCCTACCAGCAAGCCTTCCACTACATAGCACACAGCCAACTCTGTCAGAGGAAGACCAAAGGAGAACAAAAAGGCGGTGCAAACAGCCCCGAACCAGCTCCCGGACAAAACGGCACTGAAGCTGCCCAGAGCAAGACCGTAGACCCAGCAGGGGATCATATAGAGCATCCATAAAATGGGGGCTTCCAAATTGCCTAAGTATAAAACAGCCACGCAGAAGCCAAAGGCAGCGGGGATCAGCCCCATGACCAAGCCGGATAGCACCCGCTCCCAGAATAGCTGCTTCCGGGTCACAGGGAAGGCATGGGTGGCGGTGGCGTAGCGGGCTGTAAACAGGTCACCAAACAACAACAGGGCAGACAAAACACCCAGCAGGCACACATAGAGAACCTCTACATCGGGATATTCCCACAGCTTTTCCGGATGTTCGGGGCTTTCGGAAAACACCTTCAAAAGTAAAATCAGGGAAAAGACCACAGGAATGGGCCAAAACCGGGCAAGATTTCTCCTGACAGCCTTTAACTTAGAGGACCATGTTCCGAATTTCATCGCTGATACCTCCCAATTCATAAATAAAGATTTCCTCCAGAGACAAGGGGATGGAGTCATAATACAAAGGCTGTGCTTTCGCAACCTTTGCTTCGATCTCCTGGGGCTGCCCCCGGACAATGAGTGTCACCAGCCGCCCCACCTGAGAGCGGTGGAGGATCTCCAGTCCCTCCGGCTCTCCCTTTTCTCCGGGAGCGAGCTGGAGCTTTACAATGTTATCCTGCAATTCCGCAAGGCTGCGCTCCAAAAGAAGCTGCCCCTTGTCCATAATGCCCACCCGGTCGCACACATCCTCCAATTCTCTCAGATTGTGGGACGACACCAGCACAGTCAGACCGTTTTGCGCCACACTGTCCAAAAGAAGCTGCCATACCTGACGGCGCATAATGGGGTCAAGACCGTCCACCGGCTCGTCCAGGATCAGCATTTCCGGGCGGGCTGCGATGGCGAGCAAAAACGCCGCCTGCTTCTGCATTCCCTTGGAATACCGGCGAAGGGGCTGCTTGGGCAGGTTGAAAAGACCGTAAAGCCGCTGATATAGCTCCTTGTCAAAGGTGAGATACATTTCCTCATACAGTCTGGCAAGGTCTTTCAGGGTGGTGTTGGGGTAATAGAAGATCTCGTCGGGGATGTGGGTCATGCGGGCTTTGGCGGCGGGGTTTTCGTAGACCGGCGCGCCGTCTAAGGTGATGGCTCCTTCCTCCGGGCGGTAAGCACCGATGGCACAGCGGATGAGGGTGGATTTTCCCGCTCCGTTGGGTCCCACCAGTCCGAAAACAGAGCCTTTTGGAATGTTCAGGCTGATGCCCCGCAAGGCTTCAAATTCTCCGAATCGTTTGGTCACATTTTGAAATTCAAGCATGGCGTGTCTCTCCCTTCAAATGTTCAATAATGGTTTCCCGGCTCATTCCGGCGACCTCCAGCTCCCGGACAAGGGCTTCCACCTTTTCCAAAAGCTGCTTTTGATGCGCTGCCCCGGCGGCGGTATCCTCTCTGACAAAAACGCCCTTTCCGGGAACGGATACCACCCACCCTTCTGTTTCCAGCTCCCGGTATGCCCTGCTGATGGTGTTGGGGTTAATGGCAAGCTCTCCTGCCAGAACACGCACAGAGGGCAGCTTGTCCCCCGGCCGCAGCACGCCCGCAAGCATTTGATCCCGCATTTTTTGCGCAAGCTGGGCATAAATGGGACGGCTGTCCCGATGGTCAAATTGCACTGCATACACCTCCTGAAAAGAAACTATCCTAACTGTATTAAATCGCTTGGTACAGTTAGGATAGCACAGCATTATGTAATTGTCAATATGAAAGTTATAGAATATGCTGTTTTGGTTTGTCTGTCGGTTTGTGCCGCGCTATTGTAGGGGAGGGTCATCAGAAACCAGCCGCTAAATCAGGCTTTGCTGTTTTAAGCCCACAACCGAAACGCCCCTTTATCCAAAAACCTCCGCCGCCGCTATGAGGGGAAACACATCCTCACAAATGCTCTCCCTCCCATAGGCATCCAAAAAGCGATCCCGGTAGCGATCCGTTTTCAGGTTAAATTCCAGCGACCAGATACCCCA